>JAQTWR010000135.1 GCA_028689195.1 Anaerolineales bacterium
AATCTCGACCGCTCCGACCCGCAGAAGTTGAAAGACGCGGGCATTCCCATTTTGGGCGACAGGCGCCAGGGGTTGATGCACGATAAATTCATTGTGATTGACAACGCCGAAGTGTGGATGGGTTCGATGAACTTCACCGATTCGGGCGCGTACCAAGACAATAACAACTTGATGCGAATTCGTTCGACGAAAATGGCGGAGAATTACGAGAAGGAATTCGAGGAAATGTTCGCGGACGATAAGTTCGGTCCTGATGTGGCGGCTGAAACGCCAAATCCGCGCGTGATTATTGACGGGACTCCGATTGACGTTTACTTCTCGCCCGACGACCAGGTCCAAGCCAGTTTGATTGAACTGCTGAATACCGTCGAACACAGCGTTGATTTTATGGCGTTCTCTTTTACCGCAAACGAAATTGGCGACGCGATCAAGAATCTATCCCAAAAAGGAATCCGCGTTTCGGGCGTGATGGAAGAACAACAAGTCAACTCGAATATCGGCACAGAGTTCGACGTTTTCAAACAAGCGAAGATGGACGTGCGGATTGACGGGAACGAAGGACAGATGCACCATAAGGCGATGATTCTCGACGAAAGCATTGTCGTCATGGGTTCGTATAATTTCACAAACAGCGCCGAATTAAGAAACGACGAAAACCTGCTGGTCATTTACAGCAAAGAGATCGCCGCGCAGTTTCTGGCTGAATTCCAACGAGTGTACGCGCAGGCAAAGTAAACGCCAAAGACCATTGGCGATAAAACTTATCCGCGCCGGTCGGATGGTATACTCGGATAAAATTTTTTGCAGAGGCTTATATTCCCAATGTCAATAGACGATAAACACGCTCTCGAAGGTTTGCAAAAATTAGACCCGCAAACCATCGGGGCGGTTTACGACCAGTATTTTTCAGAAGTCTACCGCTATGTATTGTATCGAGTCGGCGACCAGACGCTCGCCGAAGATATTGCCAGCGACGTTTTTGTGCGCCTGCTCGAATCGGCGCAGAGCGGGCGGACGCCTCAAACAAATCTAAAAGGCTGGTTGATCGGAACCGCGTCTCATGTTGTCGCAGATCACTTTCGCAAAAAATATCGCCACCCCGAAGAAGAAATCCTTGATTCCATGCCAGACCTTGCGCCGGGCATCGCCGCCGAAGTGGATCAACGCGAACAGAACAACGTCGTAAACGCCGCATACGCCAAATTGACCGACGAGCAGCAACAGGCGCTCGCCCTGCGTTTTGGGCAGGGATATTCGCTCGAAGAAACCGCCGCCATTATGAAGAAGAACGTTAACGCGGTTAAGGCTCTCCAGTTCCGCGCGCTTGCGGCTTTGCAGCGCGAGATTGGCGAAGTGAATTATGAATAAAATATACGACGCTTTAGAAATCTGCCTGCAAGAACTTGAAAACGGCGCGGACGTGAAAACCGTCCTCGCGCGTTATCCCGAATCCGCCGACGAGTTGCGCCCGATATTGGAAGCCTCTATCGCGGCGCGGAAGCGGACGTCCGCGCAGATTCCCTCGCCCGAAGCGGTTCGACGCGGACGCGCAAAATTATTGCAGCGCGCGGCGGAAATGCGCGAGGCAATAATCGCGCCGCGCAAACGCATAATTCCGCTCTTTCAGCGGCTTGCCATCTCATTCACGTTGACCGCGACTTTTCTCTTGAGCGGGACGGGCTTGGTGGGCGCGTCCTCTTCCGCGCTGCCGGGGCAAAATCTATATCCCGTCAAACGCGGATGGGAAGACGCGCGTCTGTTCTTTGTTTTTGATAAAACCGCGCGCGAAATTTTGGAAAATAAGTACGAAAGCGAACGCCTTAATGAGGTGAGCGAATTGCTTGCGGAAGGACGCGACGAGGATATTCAATTTACCGGCGTATTCACAACGGGCAATAATATAATGTATGTCTCGGGCGTGACTGTTCTGTTCCCCGCTAATTTACAAACGCCCGCCAATGGCGCGGCGGTGATTGTTACGGGCAGAACCAACGCGCAAGGATTCGTAGAAGTGCGGGCGGTTGAAATGCTCCCCATTGGCGCCATGGTCCCCGCAGGGCAGCCTTTGGAAGTGGAAACGCAGACAGACGCGAGCAATTATTACGAGATGAAGGGCATCCTTCAATCTTCGTCGAGCGGCAAGGTCGTTATCAACGGGCAGACCTTCTATCTAAATAATTCAGTCAACGCGGACGGGTTGATTCTCGGCGCGCAGGTGGAAATCAAGGGCTATTACGACGCGGACGGAAAATTCATCGTTACCGAAATAAAAATGGAAGGTCCAGACTCGGAATAGACTCGGCGGGTAAAGCCGCGTCGAAAACGCGCGTTAAGGTAAAAGAAACAAGGAACGTCTCGTCATTGCGATGAGACGTTCCTTATTTTTGATGGGCGACCGTAACTTTTTATCCCCCATTTCGACTATTCAAATGAACTCAAACAATACCTAAAAATTGCGTTATTTCCGTTTCAGTAATTGATGACGGCTGACGACGCTCCCGATAACCTGCGTAAACTATGAACAACCTTTATGACCTCTTAGAAATCTGCCTGCAAGAACTCGAAAACGGCGCGGACGTGAAAACCGTCCTCGCGCGTTATCCCGAATCCGCCGACGAGTTGCGCCCGCTGTTGATGGCGTCCATCGCGGCGCGGAAGCGGACGTCCGCGCAGATTCCCTCCCCCGAAGCGATTCGACGCGGACGCGCAAAATTACTTCAACGCGCGGCGGAAATCCGCGAGGCAAGAATCGCGCCGCGCAAACGCATGATTCCGCTCTTCCAGCGGCTTGCCATCTCATTCACGTTGACCGCGACTTTTCTCTTGAGCGGGACGGGCTTGGTGGGCGCGTCCTCCTCCGCGCTGCCGGGGCAAAAATTGTATCCCGTCAAACGCGGATGGGAAGACGTGCGTCTGCTGTTGACCTTCAACGAAGACAAACGAAATTCATTGGAGCAGGAAATCGAAAGCGAACGCCTGCAAGAAGTGGACGAATTGCTGGCTGAGGCGGAGCATCTACAGGTTGATTTTTTTGGCGTGTTCACGAGCAAGGATGGCGCGATTTATGTGTCTAATGTGCAGACGATCTTTCCTGTCGGAACTCAACTCCCCATAGAAGGCGATATGTTGCACGTTGCAGGCTGGACAACGGATAAAGGCTATGTCGAGGTTTCAAGTTTTGAAGTCTTGCAGGGCGCGTTGATCTCGTCTACGCCAAAACCAATTTCAACGCCAACTCCCGTCAATGACGAAGAAACCCCGCCGACCCAGCCGATATACAATAGCGGAGAAAACGACGGTCAGCCTACGGAAGAAGATACGAATGTCGAAATCACGCCTGTGCCGACCGACGTCCATAAGGATGACGGCAAGGATAAAAACGAGAAGGACGATATAAATAAAAATGAAAGTGAAAGCGAAAGCGAGTCCCATAACAAGGACGAGGTAGAGAAACACAATCAATCAAACGACAAAAAATCGCGGGAGAGCCTCCCGCGATTTTTATTTTGCGGCAAAACGATTTAATACACGTTGCGGAAGTATTGACGCACGAGGTCGGCGTAATCGGTTTGGGTGTGGGTTTTTAGAATGCGGAAAAAGTCGTTGGCTGTAACGATTTTATTTTGTCCCTGAACGACGTAATCTTGCAGAAACGCGAAGAAGGCTTCGTCGCCGATGCGCGCGCGGAGGTCGCTGAGAAAATGCGCGCCTTGAAAATACGCGGCGTTGGTATAGGGGCGAAATCCCTGACCGTCATAAATGGGAATATCGGCAAAGCCTTCGGGCTTGTAATAATCAATGCGGTACGACCACCACCAACCGAGAAGTTCGGGATGGTAGTTTTCATAGTAGACGACTTCGGAGTACGTCGAAAGCGATTCGTCCACCCAGGGCTGTTGGGCTTGGTCGTTGCCGATTTGCTCGAACCACCATTGATGCGAAGTCTCGTGCGCGGCGACGAAAATCAAATAGCTGCCGGGCGTCTCTTTATATAAATTATAAAAATCGCGGCTGAGGTAAAAGAACGCGGAATATTCCATGCCGTCGTTGAAATCGCCCATAACCAGCGAGAGCGTTTTATGCGAATACGCTCCATAACGTTGACTATAGATTTGCAGCGCATCCGCGCTTGCTTGCATGGCGGCTCGTCCCGCAATCTTGCTCAGCGGAAAATAATAGCTGGATACGGTCACATCGCCAACCTGTATACTGGAGACTTGAAAATCGCGGCTGGCGGCGAGGGCAAATGCGCGCGCGGCTGTGATTGTATATCGGGTGGAATCCGCTTGCGCTTCCGCGACTCCGCTTGAAGCGACGATAGGCGCGGTCGCGGGGTCTGTGAATTTGAGATTCACTTCATAATCCGCCGAGTCATAAACGAGATGCTCGCCGTAATACCACGGTTCATGCAAAACCCATTCGCCGTTGATGTACGGCACGATAAACGGATACCAGTTGACGAGATTCAATTGACGCTTGGTATATCCATAAATACGCGGACGCGCCACGTTGGGGTCTTCCTGCTCGGCGAAAGGCAGCGCCAGCGTGTACTGGATGTTGATATTCATCACGCTTTCGGCTTTGACAAACGAAGACAGCGCAATATCCAATCTTTGCCCCGCGAGCGTGTAAGTGGTAATCGGCGTTCCGTCAATCGAAATTTGCGTCAGCGTAAAACTTCCGTCCCAAAGATTTGGCTCCACCGCAAGGACCAGCGCGTTGAGTTGATTCCCTGTGCGGTTTGGATACTGAATCGACTCGTTCACCGCGACGGTATGCGCGTCGTAGTCAATCGTTGTGTCGAGCGTATATTTTGCGCGTTCAGGCGCGGGAATGTTTGTAGGCGTGGGGAGCGGCGTGTTGGTGGGAATTGGAGTCAGCGTGGGTACGGGAATCTTCGTAATCGTCGGCGCGGCGGTGGGCGTTGCGGCAGGGGCAAACGAAGAACACGAAACTAAAAAAGAAAGAAGAAAGAGGGAAAGAAACTTGAATGTGGTGGCGGTTTTATTTTGCATGGGCTGTATTCTAACAAAATTTAACCGCAGAGTCGCAGTGAACGCGGAGGAAAAATTACCGTGGGTTTACTTTCTTCCACGCAAAGGCGATCATAAAAATCATCGTCGCGGTTAATACAATCGCCGCGCCCGATGCGATGCTCAAATAAAAAGAGAGGTACAAACCAATCACGCCTGACGACGCGGCGAAGAGCGCGGCGAGCGCCATCATCGTCGGCAGGCGGTGCGTGAGCAGCGAAGCGGTCGCGGCGGGCGTGACCAGCATGGCAACCATCAGCGCCACGCCGACGGTTTGCAGCGAGATGGCGACGGTGACGGCAATCAGCCCGAGCAAAAGATTGTTGAGCAAATTCACAGGCAGGCGCAAGGTCGCCGCGAGGATCGGGTCAAATGAAAGCGTGAGAAATTCTTTGTAGAACGCGGCGATGACGAATAGAACAAGTCCGCCGAAGATGACGATCAGCCACAAACTTTGCGCCGATACGCCCAGCACGTCGCCAAACAAAAAGTGACTCAAATCCACCGCGTAGCTGCGGACGGTGGAGATGAGCGCGATGCCGAGCGCGAACATGCCCGCAAAGATGATTCCGATGGCGGTATCTTCTTTGATCTCAGCCTGTTTGCTGATCGCGCCAATGCCCAGCGCCGCGATGATCGCCGTTCCCAGCGCCCACCAAAATAAGGTGTCGCGCGCGCCGCCGCTGACCAGATAGCCGATTGCGATGCCGGGCAAAATGGTATGCGCGAGCGCGTCGCCGAAAAACGCCATGCCGCGCAAAACCATATACGAGCCGACAACCGCGCAGACGATTCCCACTAAAACAGCCGCGATCATTCCGCGCTGCATGAATTCGTATTGGAGGGGTTCGAGGAGAAAAGACATAAGATTTGCGATTTTGGATTTACGATTTACGATTAGTTGAAGATTGGCTGGCGCGAAGAGTCTTGAGAGACGCTACGGTCATTGCAAGGATTTCACCGGTTTCTTTATGAAGGTCTGCAATTTGACTCTGAGGCGCGACGCCTGCTTCAACAAGGATTTCAAGCCAGTATTGCGTTTCGTCGCTTTCTTCTTCTACGATTTTCAGTTTGTTGATCATATCAGCCGTTGATTTTGCGCGACATGCCGCTCGATAATTTGCGCCGATGGATGTGCCTGAACGAATCACCTGCCTGCTGATGACATCCGCTGCAAGCGAGCGGGGTAATTTATCCGCTTGTTTAATGATAGCAACCGCGAGTTTCTTCGTCCGCGCTTTGAATGTTTTCTCATCCATATAATTTCCTTTTCAATCATCATTCAATTTGATTTTTGGAAACGATTGTAATCGTCGGATAATCGTAAATTGCAAATCGTCAATCGTAAATTGCATCATGTTCCCCTTCGTCGCAGCAAGAATCGTCCACTGCGCGGAAACGTCCGCCGTACGCGGCTAATAAATTTTCTGTTTGCAAAACTTTATCAGGGTTTCCAAACGCGACGATTTTCTTGTTGAGCAGCATAATCTTATCGAAATGTTTCGCGGCTTGCTCGAGGTCGTGAGTCGCCACCATCACGGTGACTTTTTGTTCGCGCAGCGTATCCAGTAAATCAAGCAGACCTTCCTGCGCGGGCGTATCGAGACCGGTGAGCGGTTCGTCCATCAACATCAACTCGGCTTCCTGCGCCAACGCGCGGGCGATGAACATACGCTGCTGCTGCCCGCCTGAAAGTTGACTGATCTGCCGCGTAGATAAATCTGCGAGTTGGACGGTTTCGAGCGCGCGACCGACGAAATCCCAATCGCGCTTTTTGGGGAAATTGAAGGGACCCAACTTTGCCGAGCGCCCCATCATCACCACATCCGCCACGCTGACGGGGAAGTTCCAATCCACTTGCGAGCGCTGCGGAACATACGCGATACAGCTGTGCGCCGTTGGCTGCGAACCGGAGATGGTCGCTTCGCCCGCGCTGGGTTGCAGCACGCCCGCTACAACCTTAAACAGCGTGCTTTTCCCCGCGCCATTGGGACCCACCACCGCAATCCGCTCGCCAACATGCAGATGAAAGGTGACGTTTTCCAGCGCGGCGCGTCCGTTGTACCGCACGGATACCCCGCGCGCGTCGAGGATGGGTTTATCGGTTTGGTGATTGCGATGTGGGTACATTTACTTCAACGCCTCCACAATTCTCGTCACGTTATGCTTCATCATCTTGAT
>JAQTWR010000136.1 GCA_028689195.1 Anaerolineales bacterium
TATCGCGCCCCGCGTTTGCCATAGCGACCACGCCCGCCTTATTGAAGGTCAGGTCGCTGTCTTCGTTCACGAATTCATAGCCGGGTCCGCCCATGCCGGAACCCGTCGGGTCGCCGCCCTGCGCCAGGAAACCTTCCAATACGCGATGAAAAGTCACGCCGTTGAAATATCCCTTGCACGATAAAAACACAAAACTATTAACGGTGATGGGAGATTTATCGGGATACAACTGAACGACAAACTCTCCGCCCTTCGCCATTTTGAACGCGGCAAAATATTGTTTCGTTGCGTCCACTTTCATCGGCGGTTGTTGATATTGTCTGGCAGTCGGAATCGAATCAAACTCGCGGCAGACTGGCGCGCTGGAGGTTGCGGCGGGCTGGGCTTCGGCTTCGGTTGCAACAACCTGCGGCGCGCTTTCAGTTGCGGCGACTTCCGCTTTCGGCTGCGACTTTGGAAAATACATCCACGCCAGCGCCGCCGCCACAACAAGCATCACAACGACCGCGACATACTGAACGGTCTTATCCGATTTTTGAGGCTGCGCTTTTTTTACAGATTTTTTCGACGACATACAAATTTCTCCTTGATTGATTTTCCGCAATTATAACAACCTTGCGCGCTGTGGGTTTTTCTTGTATGCTTGCCGCGCCATGAAAGAAAACTTCAAAAAGCAGATTGCGCTCCCGCAGGATCACGGCTCGTGGGTCTTTATCTTAAGCCCGTTGATAGTTGGACTCTTCGCGGGCGGGAATTTCAACTACGCCACGTTCAATCTCTTCGTCGCGGCGATGTCGGCGTTTATGATTCGCCAACCGCTGACGATTGCCGTCAAAGCGATGTACGGCAGACGCCCCAAAACGGATCTACCCCCGACGCGGTTTTGGACGCTGATTTATGGAAGCGTCGCCGCGTTATCGCTGACCGCCCTCGTCCTCGAAGGATTCGCGTACGTGATGGTTCTCGCCCTTCCCGCCCTTCCCGTTTTCGCGTGGCATCTCTGGCTGGTAAGCAGACGCGCCGAGCGAAAACAAGCGGGCGTCGAAATCATCGCGACGGGCATATTATCGCTCAGCGCGCCCGCCGCGTATTGGGTCGCGTTAGGCGCATATGCTCCAAACGGATGGCAGCTATGGGCATGGACGTGGATTCAAGCGGCGGCGAGTATCGTCTACGCTTATCTACGACTGGAACAGCGCGAATTAAAAATTCAGCCCGAAAATAAAGAATTATGGAAGATGGGCAAACGCGCGTTTTTGTACGCTTCTTTCAACTTATGCGCGTCGCTGATCTTAGGCTGGGCAAGCCTCGTTCCGCCTCTCGTCTTCGTCCCGTTTCTATTACAATGGATCGAAACGCTGTGGGGCATAACGCATCCTTCAATTGGATGGAGACCCGCGCGAATCGGAATTCGGCAATTGATCGTCAGCATTTTATGGACGGCGTTGTTCGTTCTATGCTGGCGTTAGGAGAACAAAAATGGACGAACTCAAATGGGAGTTACTCACCGAGGTTCTGGGTCAAATGGAAGCGGAGTTGTTGAAACTCTACCTTCAAGCCAACGAAATCGAAGCGGAATTATTTCAAGAAGCGACCACGCTCAATATCGCCACAGTCACTTTTGGGAGGGTGCAGGTTTTTGTCGAAAAGAAAAACGCGGAAAAAGCGCGTCTGCTTCTTGAAGAATATGAAACCCAATAAGGAGTAAAACATGAACTTCGACCTGAACGACGAACAGAAAGCATGGAAAAGAGCCGTCCACGATTTTGTGGCAAAAGAAGTCAAGCCCAAAGCGCGCGAAGTGGACGAAACCGATGCGTTCAACTGGGAGGCTGTACGCAAAGGCGGTCCGCTTGGCTTGTTGGGAATGAGTATTCCCGAAGCGTATAACGGCGCAAATGTAGACGCGATTTCAAACGCGATTGCGATGGAAGAACTCGGCTGGGGATGCGGTTCCACCGCGCTGGCGTTCGCCGCGCACAACGGGCTGGGCACCACGCCGCTCGTCTGGTACGGCTCGGAAGAATTGAAAACAAAATGGCTTGCGCTCGTCGCCGAAGGCAAGCATAAACTCGGCGCGTTAGCGTTGACCGAACCCGGCGCAGGCTCTGACCTTCAAGGCGGCGTAACCACCAAAGCCGAAAAGCAAGGCAACGAGTGGGTCATCAACGGCGCGAAGATGTGGTGTACCAACGCAAGCATCGCGGAGTACATCATCACGCTTGTGCGCACCGACCCGAAAGGCGGCTCGAAATCGCTGAGTATGATTCTCGTGCCGACCGATGCAAAAGGATTGCACATCGCCCCCGCCGAAAAGAAGATGGGCTTGCACGGCTCTCCCACGCATGGCGTGACGTATGACAACGTGCGCGTTCCGCTCGAAAATCTGGTCGGCGTCGAAGGGCGCGGATTACATCAAACCCTCGCCACGCTCGACGGCGGACGCATCAGCATCGGCGCGCTTTCAATCGGATTGGCGCAAGCCGCGCTTGAAGCCGCAGTGGATTATGCTCACCAGCGCAAAGCGTTCGGTCATTCCATCGCGGAGTTTCAGGCGATCCAATTCAAACTAGCGGATATGGCGACCGAGATCGAATTGGCGCGCACCATGCTCCACAAAGCCGCGTGGCTCAAAGACGAAGGGAAGCCCTACAATAAAGAAGCCGCGATGGCAAAATTGTACGCCACCGAAATGGCGGAGCATGTCTGCCGCGAGGCAATTCAAATCCACGGCGGATACGGCTATAGCCGCGAATACAACGTGGAGCGAATGTACCGCGACGCGCGCCTAATGACCATCGGCGAAGGCACCAGCGAAATTCAAAGGCTGGTCATCGCAAGGCATGTGCTGGCAGACGAGTAGGAAACACTGGGCAAATATGCCGCGACATTTATGTCGCTTGCAGTGCGGGTAACAAGCAAAGCGACAGTCATCCGCACAAATGACTGTCGCCTTACTTGATAAGAAAAAACAGATGCAATTAAAAAAAATATCTTTGCTCGTGTTAATATCCTTACCCACAAGCGCCCTTGTGGGATTATTCATATATCTTGGCGGTTTCACGCAATTGATGGCGGATGATTTTTGCTCGGTGTACCGCGCCGAAGAAAGCGGAATGATTCGCTCGATGTGGTATTGGTACATCACCTGGCACGGCGGATATTCCGTCAGTTTCGCCGACGCGATTCTCGGGCTTTTTGGAAGGAACGGCATCGCCTTTGTCGTTCCGCTTGCCATATTAATATGGCTCGCTGCGTTGGCGTGGACAATCCATGTTTTTCTAAACGACGCAAATACCCGCTCGAACTTCTGGCAGGCGCTCCCCTTCGCCCTCGTTATTCTTTACGCCGCGTTCATCGTAAGCCCAAGCATAAAGACTTCGTTGTTATGGTGGGCGGGGTTGCGCGGCTATATTCCGCCCTTGATTATCTTCCCCTTTTACGTTGGCTTATATTTACATATTTCAAAAAATACGCCGAATGGAAAATCCCTCGTATTCTGGAGTCTGATTAGTTTCTTCATCATGTTCTTCAATAGCGGATTTAGCGAAACATTCACTCCGCTTCAAATTGTCATGCTCGCCGCGTGGCTTGTATGGCTGTTTATAAAAAAAGAAATTTCAAAGCGAAAAGACCTGTTTAGTTTTCTCTCCACAGGGCTTATCGGCGCAGCGCTCGGATTAGCCGCGATGATTTTCGCGCCGGGCAATGCAAATCGTCAATTGACCGCCCCGCCTCCCCCGCCTCCTTTTGAGATAGCGGGCATCGCGCTGAAATCATACGCAGACTTTATCGCGGGAATTTTATCCACCCCAGAAAAAATTACAGTCTTAATCAGCGTCGCGCTGGCAGGATTATTATTTGGGAGTCTCATCGCGCAAAAACGCAATATCAAAATCGCCAACGCGCTTCTGATATTTATCATCGGTTTGTTTTTTGTGTTTTGCTGCTTTCCGCCCGCCGCTTACGGGCAATCCAGTTCGCCATCGGAGCATACGTTAATTATTCCCGTATACGTTTTGGTTTTCGCCGTTCTCATTGCAAGTTTCACGGCGGGCCAGGCGCTCGCCGAAAAAATAAATAAACCCGTCCTCTACTTTGGCGTACTCGCCATTATGCTTTTATCGTTTGGATTTTCGGCAGGCGCAGCCATTCCCAAGTATTATCGGGAAATTCCAAAAGCAATTCAATACGCGGAAAATTGGCGCGCAAGGGACGAACAAATTAAAGCGGCGAAAGCGGCGGGCGAAAGTGGAATCTATTTAAACCCCATTGAAAACTGGGTGGGAATTTTAGAGCCGACCGATAACCCCAATTTTTTCGTCAACCGCTGCATGACCAAATACTATCGCATTCACATCATTTCAAATTGACCCTGCGCTACGCCCCTTTATGCAGCAAATTCAACACATCCAACAATTTCGTCGCCCACGATTCTTCTTTCGAGACCGTCACCCAATAAGCGGATTTGCCTCCGCGAATCCCGTTTCCTAAATCGGGAAGACGCGCGGATTCGCTCCCTTCATGCGCTCCCGCAATCTTCAAAAGAATCTGCCCCGAAGATTCCATATTCACCGAAGTCAATCCCGCTTTTTCGGCGCGGAGTTTTACTCGCATTTGATATAACAAATTTTGAGTCATTTCCGGCAGTTGACCAAACCTGTCGCGGAATTCAGAACCGAGCGCGTCGAGTTCGGTCTCGTCGCGCAAATCCGCGATGCGGCGATACAAACGCAGGCGCAAATCGGTATCGGAAATATAGTCGCTGGGGATTCCAACCGCGAGGGGAAGATCCACGTTGACGGGCAAACTCAAAGGCAAGTTAAACGTCGAAGGTCGAAGGTCAAAGGTCGATTCGTCTTGACCTTCGACTTTTGACTTTTGACTCCTCAGCCGCCTTACCGCGTCCGCTAACATTCGCGTATAAAGATGAAAACCGACGGATTGAATATATCCATGCTGGCGCGTGCCGAGTAAATCTCCCGCGCCGCGAATTTCAAGATCGCGCATGGCGATGGAATATCCCGCGCCGAGTTGGGTATTTTCGGCGATGACCTCTAGGCGCTGCTGACCGTCAATGGTGGGAGTCATTTTATTGTGGCGGAAAAAATATGCGTAGGCGCGCGCCGCGCCGCGTCCAACTCTGCCGCGCAGTTGATAAAGCTGCGCGAGTCCGAATGTATCGGCGCGGTCCACAATGAGCGTGTTCGCGTTGGGAATATCCAGCCCTGATTCGATAATCGTCGTGCAGAGCAAAATATCAATCTCGCCCATGTTGAAGCGGCGCATGACGGCAGAGAGTTGACCTTCGGGCATTTGCCCGTGACCAATGGCGATGCGCGCTTCGGGGACGAGTTTGTTAAGATGCGCCTGCATTGCGTCAATAGTGTGGACGCGATTATGCACAAAGAAAATTTGTCCGCCGCGCTCCAGCTCGCGCAAGATTGCCTGACGAACCAAACGCGGCGAATACGGTCCGACATGCGTGACAATGGGCAGACGTTCTTCGGGCGGCGTATTCAAATTGGAAATATCGCGCACGCCCGTCAGCGCCATATACAACGTGCGCGGAATCGGCGTGGCGGTTAAAGTCAACACATCCACTTCGGTGCGGAGTTTTTTGAGATGCTCTTTATGCGTTACGCCAAAGCGCTGCTCTTCATCAATGACGACCAAGCCCAAGTCTTTGAATTCAACATCGGCTGAAATTAAACGATGCGTGCCGATGATAACGTCAATTTCGCCGAGCGCGAGTTTGAGCAAAATTTCTATCTGCTCGCGGTGTGTGCGGAAGCGCGAAAGCATCTCCACTTTGACGGGGAAGGCGGCGAGCCGCTGCGAGAAAGTTTCAAAATGCTGCTGCGCCAAAACTGTGGTGGGAACAAGCACGGCGGCTTGCCTGCCATTCATCACCGCTTTGAACGCGGCGCGCAGCGCAACTTCGGTTTTGCCGTAGCCGACGTCGCCGCAGAGCAAACGATCCATCGGGCGCGGACGTTCCATATCGCGTTTGATATCGGCGATGGCGCGTTTTTGGTCTTCTGTTTCCACGTATGGAAAACTATCTTCAAGTTCTCTTTGCCATTGCGTGTCAGGCTCGAAGGCAAATCCTTCCACCACTTGACGCCGCGCGTATAAATCCAACAACTCGCCCGCAATTTGCTGCACCGCTTCTTTAACGCGCCCCTTTGTCTCGCCCCATGCCTGCCCGCCAAGATGATCGAGCGAGGGCTTGCCGCCATCCGCGCCGACGTAGCGCGTTAGCCGATCCGCTTGATGCACGGGGACAAAGAGCGTATCGTCGCCGCCATATTCCACCGCGAGATATTCGCGCTCAAGCCCATCGAGTTGACGTTGGACAAGCCCGTTGAATTTTCCAATGCCGTGATCAATATGAACCACATAATCGCCAGCGAGCAAATCCGCGTAAAGCGATTCGGGCGTCTCGGCGCTTTGCCTTTGTTTGATGCGCGGCTGCGGACGTTCCCAACCGAAGATTTCGGAATCAGTGATTAGGTGATTAGGTAATTGGGAATCAGGAAGTAGGGTGAATCCTTCGGATAACGAGGCTTCGATAAATTGAAGATTGGGGAATTGGGAATCGGGATAATGCTCGTTCCACATCTCATGCAGGCGCGGAGATTGACGCGAGACGATGAAGACCTGTTCGCCGCGTTCGACGATAGGCGAGAGATAATCAATGAACGGTTTGAGTCTTCCGCCGAATCTTTCGTCATGTCCAAACTGCTCCGCTAAACTAATTACCGATAACTGATCGCTGCTCACTATCTCCGTAGAATGCCCTAACTCCAGCGAGGCAAAGCCGTCTATCGTGTCGCGCAATTCCGACCATGAGATATATGGAATGGGAAAATCTTTTGCAATCGTTCCTTCTGCGATACTTTCCTGCCTGAACTTAACGGCTTGTTCTTCAACTTCGTTTGCCATCGCTTTAACAAGACTTACGTCATCCACAAGAATTAAAGATTTCGGCTGGAGATAGTCCAACAACGACGCGGGCTGCGCGTGCAAAAGCGGAATATGAAATTCAGTGTAGGACAGGCTTGAAGCCTGTCCCACTTCATCTAAAAATTCGCGCGCAGGGGTGACGAGAACGCTTTCAAGTTTCTCGATTGTTCTTTGCGTGGCGGGATCAAACTGGCGGATGGTTTCGATTTCGTCGCCAAAGAAATCGAAACGCGCAGGATGAGATT
>JAQTWR010000137.1 GCA_028689195.1 Anaerolineales bacterium
TTAATTTTGCAAGCGCGGCGGGGTCTTCGGAGCGCAAATCCAAATCGCATTTTGCTTCAGACGCCAGCACGTTAACGCCCGTCCCGCCGCTGATTGTGCCAACGTTCATGGTGGTACGCGGCTCGCGCGGCAAAGGGATCGCCGTCAACTGCGTAACCAGTGCCGCCAGTTCATGCACCGCCGAAGGCTGACCGTAATCGGACCAGGAATGTCCGCCCGCCGTTTTTGCCGTAATGCGATACCGCCGCACGCCAATGGCGCGATAATAGACATGCCCCAGCGCAAGACCTTCCAATATAAGATAACAAATCACATCCGCGCCAAAACGCTCCGCCACGCCGCGCATCCCGCGCAAGTCGCCGAGTCCTTCCTCGCCCGCGTTGGCGACGAACCATACGTCATGGCTCAACTCGATTTGTTTCTCGCGCAGCGCCCACAGGATTCCAAATAGCGCGGCGACGCCCAGCGAGTTATCTCCGATTCCCGGCGCAAAGATCTTCCCCGCTTCTTTCTTCACCGCCAGATTGACGCTCGTCGGAAAAACGGTATCCAAATGCGCCGAGACAATCAACGGCTTTGCATTCTTCTGGCTGCCGGGCAGGCGCGCATAAACGTTTCCTAAAGAATCCATCGAAACGTCTTTGAGATTCTCTTTTTCAAAAAGTCCGCGCACAAATTCTCCGCGCTGCCCTTCTGCAAACGTAGGCGCGGCAATCTGCTGAACTTCGATGGCAAGGTCAATGAGTCGGGCTGGGAGAGTATTCATAAGTTAAGTATACATGATTGCCTGACTATATTTTTCGCGCCATGTCTTTCAACGCAAACAGACGCGCCTCCGCAAGACCGGGCATTACGTCCAACGAATAAAACGGACCGCTGCCTTCGATTTCCAGAGAAGCGGAAACGCCGCCATACAACGCCGCCATTAATGGGTCGTTCGTTTTCTCGAAGCCCGCGAGAAACCCGCCGCAGAAGGCGTCGCCCGCTCCGCTTGGGTCAACGACGCGCGCGGGATATGCGGGAATTTCATAGCGATGCTTCCCCGCCGCGTCATAAACCATTTGTCCGTTCTTCCCGCGTTTAACGACCACAATTTGAACGCCGTATTCGCCGACCCTGCGCGCCATCTCCCACAGATCGTTGGTTTCGCCCCAAAACAGCGCGCGCAATTCCTCCTCTGAAGGATGGAAAACCGTCACGCCTTGCAGCGCGATACGCAACTCGCGCCGTAACGCGGGCGTCATATATTCGGGCGCGGGGTCCAAACTGACGACCTGCGTCGCCCCGCCCTTGAAGAGATTGACGATCTGGCTTTGGCTGGTAAAGTCAAAGGGACACAAATGCGCGTAACGCGCGTTCTGGTACGCTTTGGGAACGTCGCGCGGCGCGGGCGAGGTTAAATCTATTGCGCGCGGGTCTTTGCGCGAATCGTCCGCCGATTGATAGCCCAGCAGCGACTTGGGAAAAGTCAATTGGCGGCGCGCGAAATGCGATACCGCGTTGGTTGAACTGCGTTCGAGAGAATCGGCGAACGCGATGAATTTCCGCAGGTCAATCTTCTCTTCGAAGACGCGAATCCCGCGCGCGTCGAATCCGCGCTCTTCGAGGTCGCGCAGCCACTGGGGCGGATAATCCTCTCCGACGCGCCCGACCAGCCCCGCGTCCGCGCCCCACACCGCGAGTCCGCCTGCCGCGTAAAGCAGACTTCCGCCGCAAGAATCCACCAGCGGCGGACCATCGGGCGGCAGAATATATTCGCGGTTCAATTTTCCGATAAGAACAAAGGTTGGCTGCATACTTCGAGTATACATAAGTTTACGAGATTTTTTGTTTGAACATATTCCCCAATTGCGGATAGAAAAGCGCGGTCAATATTCCCAGCCCAATTTCGATGACGTACGTCCATCTTTCGGAGGGAATTAATATTCCTACGGCGAATACGAGAAGCGCCATCGCAATCCAAACTGATAGGCGGGAGAAAACCTGCGCGGCGACTTTCCACTTTGCCAGCCAGATCAAAACGAACATGGCGATTAAGGTCAACCCCAAGACCAAGATCCAAAAGAGATAAGGATGTTGAAAGATCAACTTCGACGCGCGATGAATACGGATTTCTTTTAAGTAAAGAATGATGGGAAAGTGAACGTATAGAAACAGCAGCGAGTTTTTGCCGAGAAAAGTCAGCAAACCGTTCCGTCTTTGTTGGAAGAACGGAATGGCGCGCAAAACGAAGAAGGCGGCGAACAATAAAATGCTGCACGCGAGGAAGTACCCAAACGACATATCCCATTTATTTTCAAGGTCGAGCGCGATGTTTATTTGGCGCAGGGAAAACAGCAGCGCGCCAAAGCCCAACGCCAAGCCGAGATTAACATAGTTGTCTATGCGGTACGCGAACAATCCAAAAAAGAACAGGAACAGCCACGGGAAGATCGGGAAGATTCCGGGCGGAAAGAACAGGTTGGTCAAACCGGAAATCGAAACGCCCGCAAAAACGAATTGAAGAATGAATTTGAATCCAAACGCGAGCGCGCCTAAAAGAAAATAAATCCACACGCGCGGACGCAGGTAGTATTCAAGCAGATAAACCGCGCTCGAACCCACCGCAACCATTTGGATAATATCGAATTCCACTTCTTTTAGAAAGCCGGGGTCGGTGATGCGATTGAAACTGAATCCGAGCAAAATCAAAAAAGCGTAGGTCAGCAGCACGCCGCGCGGCTTATATTTCTGCGCTTGAAACGCGGCTGTCACCCCGACGGCAGAGAAGAACAACACGGGAGCAAGTCCGCCCCAAAACTTGAAGACCTCGTACCCGCCGAGGTTCAAACTGGAATGCGCCACAATCATCACCAAACAGCCAACGCCTTTGAGAAGATCAATGGACGCATCGCGCGGCGCGGCTGACTTCATTTGCGCGTCCATGCCGGTCGCAGAGAGGCGGTTTTCTTATAAATGGGACAGTCCTTCTGGTGCGCGCCGCTCAAATAACCTGTGGACATGAGGAATTCGTTAACAATCTCTCCGCCGGTGAAGACGAAGTTCTTCTTGAACAATTTTGTCCATTCATCTTTTGTAAGCGGATGATGCGCGTCGAGCCAGCCCTTGAACGAGCCGAACTCTTTTTTCAGTTCGAGTATTTTTTGCGCGTTGACAATCGCCGCGTTGACCTTCAATCGGTTGCGGATAATTCCCGCGTCGGCGAGCAGGCGCGCGCGGTCTTCTTCGGTATATTTGGCGATCTTTTCTATTTTGAATTTATCGTAGGCTTTGTGAAAATTATCGGCTTTCTTCAATATCGTAATCCACGAAAGCCCCGCCTGATTGATCTCCAGCACAAGCCGTTCGAAGAGTTCGTCGTCGCTCTCCAGGGGAAACCCGTATTGGGTATCGTGATAATTTCTATTAAACGTATCTTCGGGGTGGGCTTTGCAGTAGTCGCAGTAGGTTGTCATCTTTCTCCTCAATTCGCGGTTGGTATTTTAATCGAAAAACGCGCGGGAATTCGCGCTAAAATAGACCCATGAATCAAACCCCATTTTCTCTTTCACCCGAATACCGCGACTATGTCTGGGGCGGAGCGAAACTTCGCCCTCAAGTTGTTCCTACCGCCGAAGCGTGGATCGTCTTCGCGGGTAACCGCGTCTCTTCCGGGATTTATAGCGGGCGCGCCTTATCCGATTTGGCGGAGGAATTCGGCGCGGAATTGCTCGGCGCGCGCGCCGTCGCGCAGACGGGGAGGCGTTTCCCCGTGTTGGTGAAAATCCTCGATGCGGCGCAATGGCTTTCGTTACAAGTCCACCCCAACGACGCGCAGGCAAAAATGCTCGAAGGCGAGGGCTTTTTTGGCAAGACAGAAGCGTGGCATGTACTGGAAAACGAACCCAACGCAACGCTGCTTGCGGGGATGAAACCCAATATCACCGCAGAAGCCCTGACTGACGCGATTCGCAACGGAAGCGTGCTGGATACGGTTGAATCTATCGAAGCAAAGGCGGGAGATACGTTGTTCATACGCCCCGGCACAATTCACGCGCTGGGACCCGGCTTGCTGATTTACGAAATTCAGCAAACCTCAGACGTGACCTATCGCGTGTACGATTGGGGACGCCCGCAGACAGAGACGCGCAAACTGCACATCGAGAAGGCGCTGGCGGTTTCCAGCCCCAACGCGACCGCGTCGGTTCTATCTGCGCCGCAGATGGGCGACGGCGAAGCGAAGATATTGACGCAGTGCGAATACTTCAAGTTGGAGACGCTATTCGTGGAAGAAAAATCCGCGACGCTGGACACGGGGGGAGAATCTTTTCACGCGCTGACGGTGATTGAAGGTCAAAGCCAAATTCGCGCGGGCGGCAAAGCGTTTATCCTAAATAAGTTCGAGACGCTTTTAATTCCCGCAATGTGCGGCGAGTATCAAGTCAGCCCGTTGAAGAGATCGCGCCTGCTTAAAGCAAGCGTGTGACGCGGCAGGTACGGCGCTTTGTAACGACTTGTCAGGCAACAAGACCTGATGTTTTGTCAAACTTGTATTGACTCGTTTGAACAAAAAGACCGCCAGAGTTGTTCTGACGGTCTTTTTATTGAGCGATGTGCGCGCCCTCGCCCTACCTTATTGAATGGGCTTTTTGGGTTTTCTCACGATCAGTTTCCACAAGCCCCAAAGGATCAACACGGGCGGAGCAAAGATGGGGACAAAGAAAACGAAGACCCAAATTAGGAATTTCCCAATACCTTGATACGCATAGGAGAGGGACTCTTTGGCGTTGTTGAAGGTTTCGGCGGGTACCCAGGCTTTCGGCGTGGCTGTGGGCATGGGGGTTGGCGTGGGGGTAGAGACGACTTCGGGCAGTTTCGGTTCAAAGTTGATGGTGATGGTAGAGTAGGCGGAACGGTCTTGCAAGTAGTTCATTTGCCCTTTGATCTGCTCGATCTGCGCTTCGATATTGGAGAGTTCTTGATTGATGCGCAAGGCTTCGTCTACGGTTTTGGCTTGGTCGAGGAAGGATTTGATGCGCTCGCGCGTGGCTTCAAGGTTTGCCACTTGCGATTGCAAGTCTACAAACTGGTTGGTCACATCGTCGCCCGAAGCGGTTTCGTCGAGAACCTGTACGGCAAGTCCGCGCAGTTTGCCGAGCATCCGCTCGAACTGCATGACGGGTACGCCAATGGTGATGGAGGCGTATTTATAGCTGATTCCGTCATAGTGCGGCTGATACCAAACCCGCGTGCTGACGATATATCCGCCCATATCTCCGACCGCCTGCGTGGCGCGGTCAATTGCGACGTCGGTATCTTCGACCAGCAGTTTAATATCCGCGTTCTTGATAATCATGTGACCCGCATTGGAAATCTCTGCAGGCGCGCCGTCTACCGAGGGCGGCATGGCGGTTGCCATCACTACATTGCTGTTGGTATCGGGCGCTCCTTTTGCCGCCGATTCTGAAACGGCTTCGGGCGCGACGGCGAATCCTTCCATTGCAGGGGCTTCGGTTGCTGCGGGGGCTTCCATAGAATAATCCATCTGCGGCGCGGAAGCGCGCGCCCCGCAAGCGGAGAGGATCAGTCCTCCAATCAACACGAACAAGGCGATTAATTTGAATTGCGATTTCATAGGTTCCTCCAGATAAATTTTCGGCGTTATAAGTTAGACGATGGGACGAAAGGATTGTTCCCGAAAGAAGCGTATGAAGTTTATGAGGTTAAAAAAATCCCATTTACACAACGAGACAATTCATCTTTCATCTTTTCCCATTCACAAATATCTCTCCCCCGCCGCGCGTTTTCGTATGACCCGCGCGGGAACGCCATACGCCACGCAATGATCGGGGATATTTTTCAACGCGACCGCCCCCGCGCCGAGAACGGTCTGCTCGCCGATGGTAATTCCGTGAATGATATTCGCGCCCAACGAAATGGCGCTGAACGCGCCGATGGAAACCTTTCCGCCGATTGTCGCGCCCGGCGCAAGGCTGGAGAAATCGTCCATCGCGCAATCATGGTCAAGCGCCGACCTGGTGTTCAGAATACAATGCGCGCCGATTTTACTGTCACTGTTCACGACGACGCCCGCCATCAAAACCGACCCTGCGCCAATCTCTACGCCGCGCGCAATACTCGCGGACGGATGAACCGCCGTCACAAAATTCAATTCAGGCGCAAGCGTTTTGATTTTCTCCGCGACAAGATGCCGCGTCCAGTTATCGCCAATCGTAATGATTCCGCCCGTCGCTTCGCCGCTTTTAAATAGGGTCACCAACGCATCTTCCGCGCCGAGAATTTTATATCCGAACACATCCCCGCCCGCAGGTTTATAGGTATCAATCAAGCCGCGAATTTTATACTTCCCTTCGCGCTCGATAATATCCATCACAACCTTCGCATGTTCCGACGCGCCGATCAGTAAAATTTTCATTTTCACTCACCTCGGACTCCAAAGTCTCCCGACTTTGGACTTTGGACTTCAACGACTGGAGTCGTTGGACTCCAGAAGACTCATCAACTGCTCCGCGACCTTCTTGCGGCTGAAATTTTCCTCTAAATATTTTCGTCCCTTCAATCCCATTTCGCGCGCCTTGATTGTATCCTCATATAGATTTGAAATCGCATTCGCCAACGCAGCCGCATCGCCGGGCTTTGCAAAAACCCCGCAGTCCGCCGCCTCTACCACCTCGCGGATCACGCCGTCAATGGCAAGCGCAACGGGGCGTCCCGCCGCCATGTAATCGAAAACCTTATTGGGGTAGGTGCGCTTATATTCTTCGAGCGGCTTCAAAATTGCAATACAAACATCCGCGCCCGCGAGCGCTTCCGCCATTTCCGTTTTTGGAACGGAAGGCAGAAAAGTCACGTTAGATAAATCCATCTCGGCTGCACGCGCCATCAGCGCGGATTTTTCCTTTCCGTCGCCAAGCAAAACGATTTGGATATTTTTATCCGCCAGCAAACGCGCCGATTCTAAAACAATATTCAAATCGTTCGACATGCCGTGCGCGCCCGCGTATAACGCGACAAATTTATCTCCCAGACGATTCGACTCGCGGAAGGATTCTCCCGCGCCGTTTGGATCGAACATTTCAGGATCCGCCCCGTTCGGAATCAACGCGACGCGCTTCGCGCCTACGCTTGAAACGTGATCTAAAAATCCCGGGCTGTTGACCACCACCTGATCCGCGCGGCGATACAAAAATTTCTCCAGCCATTTCGAGA
>JAQTWR010000138.1 GCA_028689195.1 Anaerolineales bacterium
GACCATCCCATTCATCGGCTCTGACCAATATCAGCAACAGGCAAAAACATGGGTTAATCAGGAAGTGCCATTGCTCAAAGGCGAAGGCGATGTGCATTCAGTCACGATCAACGGAATACGAATGCAACTCTTTGGCATTCCTACTGCAAGGATACTTCAAATTGGCGAAATAAAATAAACGATCACGGCTTACTTCCTCTTGGGAGTGGCTGGTATCTGGTCAAGTCATCGTGCATCCGGTTAATCTCCGAACTGGCGACTTGATCCGGCGGGCAACGCTGGCAGGCGTCCCGTCAAAAGGCAACGGACGGTGCTACGTCCGTTGCTCTATTTAACTTCACGAACTTCAAATAACTCAGATGGGGAAATCTCAAGTTCGGAACAAATCTTCTCGATCACTATAAAATAAATCCCGCGTGTATGATTGTTTACAATATGCGAAATTGTCGCAACATCCAGCCCCGTATTTCGCGCCAATTCACGCACACCCACATTCTTTTCTGCTAAGATTTCTTTTAACCGCAACTTGACCTTAATCTTTTTCATGCGGGCATTATAGCATAAGCACACACTACGCAAACAAACGTCATAATAAAGATATTGCAAATATGTGGCGCGCTAAAATATTGACAAAAATATGGTGTTGGTCTACAATTCAACACATTGAACGGGATAGCACTCCCTTCAAACACATCAAAAACACAGGAGAAAACACAATGAACGACCAGTCCTCCGCCGCTGCCACGGCAACCAAAGTATGCACGAAATGCGCCATAGAAAAGCCAGGCAGCGAGTTTCACCGCCGCGGCAGCCGCCGCCAAAACATCTGCAAAACATGCAGGCTGGAAAACGCAAAACAACCCCACGCCCCCCAAGTCAAAAAAGACAACAGCGCAAACTATCAAGCCATCGGCGCGCGCATCGAAGAACTTGAACCGCGCCTGCGCCGGATTGCTCAAAACTACTCTCGTTGCCCACACGAAGCCGGGGATATATACTCGTACATCTGCGAAAAACTTCTGCAACAGGCAGACCCCACAGACTCCGATTCCCGCATCCTTACCACAGCCCGCCGCCGCGCCAAAGACTACCTGACCATCGAAGATACATACAACATGTATATCGGCGATGAAGAAGAGATTGGCGGAACGCCCAAAAAAGACGACGAAGAAGTCGCCGACGCCTTTGAAACATTCAAAAGCGGCTCCTCCTCGCTCGAAGACACAATCATCGAAGACGAAGAACGCGAATCTATAACATGCGCCATCTCCAGACTCTCGGAAGACAACCGCAAAGTGATCGCCATGCTTGCAGACGGAAAAAATCAGGCTGAGATCGCAAAGGAACTTAAAGTCTCTCGCGCCGCAGTCACAATCAGAATGAATCTTGTCCGCGAAAAACTGAACGTCTTGATGGCAGAAACGTTCCAGCAACAAGTTTTTGCATAACAAATTTTATAAGCCGAAAGCCCCTGACTTACTCAGGGGCTTTTTTAGTTTTATGGGCTTCGTTTTTTTTCATGCGGCGATTATAAGAAATATCAACATCCGTAATTTCAGACGCCCAAACTCTGACCACAACAAAACCGTACCCAGACCCATTCCGCACATCACGGATAGCTCGTAAAACAGCCTGAACCTCAAGGTCTGATAATTCATCCTGACTATTTTCATTCTGGTCTGCCATTGGCGCAATTGTAACAAAAAACCAAAACAAATTTACTAAGTTTTTTATTTGCGGACTTGTCCGCATAACTCCACAAGCCCCGTGAAATTTCACGGGGCTTTTTCGTTTTTAGAGTCGCTTAACAAAATCAATCCTGAACAGTTAATGAGTCAAGTTCAAACACCAAATGGAGAGACTTGGCAATGTTCACAATCAAATCTGACGTAACCCGCATTGATATGGAACGCGCAGGCGCCGACGTAATGCTCAGGATGTGGCTTGGAAAATGGGAAGAAGGCGCATCCGCCGACATCCTTGAATACATTCCAGCGTCCAGTGTCCAACGCCTGCTCATGCAATGCGAAGACGCCGGCTTCTCCTGCGAGATATGCGACTCCGAACACGGACGCGCGTTACGCGGAGAAATCACCCGCATCGACGTTATGCAAGTCCTTGGCAAATGGGTTGTGCGCAAATACCCAAGGGGATGGACGGCAAAGACGCGTCCGCTCACAGAGCGGCAACTCACCGACGACGAAGCAAAAGCCGCGATCCTTTGGTGCAAAACAAACTGCTGGACAGTGCGCGAATTCCCCGGCGGCGCGCGCGCATGGAAAGGCGAAGTTAAGCCGGTCCGCGACGCATCCGCCATCCGCCGTGTGCGCAATCAGATCATTGCAAACTTCCAGCGCAACGAGATTGACCAACGCCGTCAATTCGATCTGGCGTTCGATTGTTGACCGGAGGTGACGCGCAGAGAAACGCACCGAACGCCCACCCACATCAGAAACACTAAACTCACAAAGGAAAAATTATGGACGCTAATTACTCGCTTACAAAACTATATCACCCGAGCGGAGCGCAACTAACCATCCCGCTCGATCTAAACGTTGAGATCAGCGCAGATCAAGCCGCCTTGCTCATTCGCAGCGTAGACGCGCTTTTGCTTGCTGGCTTTTCCGTAAACGCCCCCGGACTCGATGACGGCGAACTTCTCGAAGAAATCTCCGCGGTCGCAAAGCGCGAAGGCAGCGACGAAACGGTAATTGTGGATTTCTATTCCAGCAATACAAAACTCGTCAAGAAGTTCATGCACGCATATATGAATACAGTCGAAGACGTCGACGCGTTTGAATACGCAACAGGCGTCAAGATTGCATCCATCCCCACCTTCGAAGGAAATATCGCCATCGAACGAACAAACAAGAACGCAGCGAAGTATGTCAAAAATCTTCCGCGTCCAATTAAGTTGGTCTACAAGATTTCCCCCAAATGGGAACAGTGGAAACAAGCCGGCGGCGAAGGCAAAGAGCCTCACAAGAAATTGCTTGTCCGCTACGAGACCGATCGCAAACCGGCGCTCGCCGCGGATCCCGCAACCGGAGAGATTGTTACAGAACAATCTGCGGAAACTGCGCCTGGAGCAATCCCTCAGCAATACAAAAAGTCCGACGGCAATTTTGTTCAGATGCTCGTCAAACAAACAGGCTTGAAACCCACCGACATCATGCCCATCCTCGCAAAGATTTCTGGCGACACAATCTCTTTTGAGAGCGCCGTCAAAATCATCGCCGCAAATCTTTCTACTACGGAGAACTAACATGCCATTCCCACGTCAATCGCTTCAACTGGTCGGCAACCTCGGAAAGCCCGCCGAAATGCGCTACACCCCAAGCGGAGCGGCAGTCACCGCTTTCTCAATGGCGTGTACGCGCGAATATGAACAGAACGGTCAGACTGTAAAAGAGACCGTCTGGATAAACGTTACCTGCTGGAACAAACTCGCCGAGCAAACCGCGCAACTCGCCAAGGGTCAGCAAGTCCTCGTCATCGGACGCCTGACTCCCGACAAAGCCACTGGCGGACCTCGCATCTGGACGCGACAAGACGGATCGTCAGGCGCATCCTACGAAGTTACCGCCCAGGAAGTCTGGCTATCCGTCTACTCAGGCAACGGCGGCAGCGCGAATGAACCGCAATACACCAACGAAGGCTCGCAACTTCCCTCTGAAGACGATATTCCTTTCTAACCCAATCCCATAATAAGCCTGGCGGGAAATCGTCAGGCTAACCCTTTGGAGAACCATGAACATCAAAAAACTTATCAACCTTTACCCTCGCTTGATCCTGCGCCGCATTCGTCAAATCATCCGCTCGCGCGGCTTTCGTAAACCCGAAAGCCGTTACTTTGTTCTCGCGCTCTCAGGCAACGCGCTCATGATCTGGACTATTAGCGGATATATCGTCGTCTCATCCACAGCGGCGCGCAATCTCGCGCGCAACCTGGAAAACTTCGCCGACATTGCAGAGGCGTACAACCCATGACCACCACGCCGCAATATGATCGCATCATCGAAACCATCCCCACAGGTCTCGAGAAAAGAGTCATGGACGTCCTGCAGTACGCCTTCGAAGCCTCCCCCGGTATCAACGTCACACGGCAGGATATGATCCAAAACGTCTTCGGTGTATTCGTAGAGAAATCAAAACTCTCCAACAACAGAGAAGACCGCCAAATCCGCGAAGCCATAGAAAACCTACAACGCGCAGGCTATCCAATCATCTCATCCAGCGGAAAGCCCGGCTACCGTCTCGCCATAAACAATGCGGATATGGAAGCCTACATCGCCGAACTTGAATCGCGCAGATCCCAACTCGAAGAGAAAATCCGCGCCCTCCGCACAACGCGCCCAAACTATTTTTATGTCCAGCCGGTAATAGCAACTCAGCCGGCATTGATATGAAATCCAATCCTATAGAGTTATCAAGATAAGGTCATAGTACATGAGACAAACAGAAACCGAACGCCTCGCAATTCTTGAAAGAGCATTGAATAACAGGACGATGTTGCAAGACGCTATTCTTTCACTTGAACAGACGGACATAAGACCTGACATTCAAGAGGAATTGAAAAAAGAACTTCAAAAGGCTGAGGAAGATGTAAAAGCGGCGCTTTTGAATATGTCTCCCAAGCGGGAGGACGCAACATGAAAAAACAATGGATCAGCGTCAAGTGCGGGCTTTCACGCGACCCGAAACACCGCCAAACGATGGGCGAGAGTATATGGATTTTCCTGCACATGCTCGATACCGCAAACTGGGAAACCGGAATCGTGCATGACTGGAAAGACGACGCAGCCGCCGAAGAAATGAATATGCCTGTAAGGACCTTGCGAGAGCATCGCCGAAAACTCGACGAACTTGGCTACATTACCTGTGTGAAAAAGCAATATACGCAAGATATTGTTATTCACAACTGGACAAACCCGCGCGAGTACAACGGGGATGTTTATAACAAAAAGCAGAGTGACACAAAACGCCCACTCTCAAAATCAGCCCAGAGTGACATCCAGAGTGACATCCAGAGTGACACCCAGACTAACACTAAACATGTAATGCCTACATCTGATTCAAATATCAAAGAATCATTTGGCGCTGACGCGCCGCAACGCGGAATGATAAATCCGAACACCGGACGCCACACAGACGCAAAGGTCAAAGGCGATCCTATGGATGGAATTCTCGCAGCCGCGCGTGCATCGTCCGGTCTGGAAGTTCAACTGACATCCCGCATTCAGGAATATCCAGACGATTGCCAGCAGACTCTTCGCTGGTTCGTTGAGATCTGGCGTTGGCCACTTTCCGCAATACCTTCAAAGCCAACGCGCGGAGGCAAAGGCGGCGAGTATGCCCTATGGATCAACGAGATACGCGAGATCGACAACCTCATTGCGGGTTTTGGGAAAGAAGCCCTGCTTGCGTGCGTTGAACCTTGCGCGCCTCTTTCGGTCTCTCATCCTCTCGCCATCAAGTGGGCGCTTCCGGGTGAAGTCGGAAAACTTTCCATTCAATCCGAAAAGAAGCGCACCGTATGGACCGGTCTCGACACCCCCTTCGCCCGCGCCGTTGAAGACTACGTTCCCTCGCCGCGCCCGCCGCGCCCGCAACAACCAGCGGCTTAACTTTTTGCTCCATGAACAGTTAACAGGCAACCATGACAAACACACAGACGCAATATTTTGAAACGCTGGAAGTGGCACTCTTCAATCAGGAAGCCGAAGCCTCCGTGATTGGCTCAGTGCTCATCAACCCCAATGTTTTTCACGAGTGCCGCCTTCAACTTCCAGACGGCGCGCAGGAATTCAAAATACACCGCCATGCCTGGGTTTGGGAAGCCTGCGAACAATTAATTCAAAGCAAAACGCCGATAGACCTTGTGACCTTATCCGAGCAACTTGAACGAACAGGCAAACTCGCAGAGTCCGGCGGTTCCGCATTTCTAACAAGCCTAATCTCCGCAGCCCCATCGAGCCTCAACGCCTCGGCATACGCCGTCGTAGTTCACGGATACTACGTCCGCCGCCAGGTCGTGAGCGCCGCCAACTCAATCGCCGCAATTGCCTACAACCGCGAAGCCTCGCTGGATGAAGTTGCAAGCAAATCCACCAACGCGCTCAATCAGGCTGTCAGAAAAACTTCCAATGGAAACATGATTTCCATTGAAGACTCTGTCAAAGCGGCGGATGCGGAAATCGAGAACAACCGCGCAAAAGAAC
This sequence comes from Anaerolineales bacterium, assembly GCA_028689195.1. Classification (GTDB taxonomy): domain Bacteria; phylum Chloroflexota; class Anaerolineae; order Anaerolineales; family Villigracilaceae; genus Villigracilis. The sequence continues at coordinate 6,222 of JAQTWR010000138.1, forward strand.
AACTCCCCGGCATCCCCACGCCGCTGATAGACCTCAACAAACTTATGGGCGGCGGCGCGCAGGATAGCGACCTCAACATTATTGTCGGCAGACCCGGTCAGGGCAAAACAAGCCTGCTGATGCAGATCGCATTTTATGCTGCAAAACATCCCATCAACGCAACCATGATCGAGCGCAAACACGTAGCCTTTTTCTCGATGGAAATGCCGCACCAACAACTTACCATGCGCTTGCTGTCCCAACTATCAGGCATTGACTACCAACTCCTGCGCTCGGGTCGTCACGAAAAATGGTAACAATACTACAAAGCCGTCTCCGACCTTTCAGAACTGGATATTCACATCGAAGATTCAAAAGGCGTCACGCCAGCCTACATCATGTCGCGTTGCGAAATTCTCGCGTCTGCCGGAATGTTGGACATGGTTTGCGTGGACTCGCTCAACCTCATGAAATCCGGCGTTGACTTTGGCAGGCGCACAGACCGCGAGACCGACTACTGCGCCGGAGAACTCAAAAACATCGCGCGCGAATTCAACGTCCCGGTCTGGGCGGCGCACCAAATGAATCGCGGCATCGAATACCGTCAGGATAACTCCAAACCGCAACTCTCCGACCTGCGCGAAGGCGGCGAACAGCCAGCCGACGGGGTATTTTTTATCCATCACGAGATGAAAGAAGAAGAGATTACCGGATCAAGTCTTATTTGTAGAAAACAGCGCAACGGCCCGGTCGGGGAAATCCCCGTAGTGTTTATGAAAAGCAAATTCAAATTTGAAAACGCCGTTGTTATCAAGTTATAGAGGTAAGCCCATGAACCCATACGCACAAATTCCAGTAGACAAAATTCGCCCAAACCCTCAACAGCCTCGCACCGTATTTGACGAGCAGGAAATTCGGGAACTCGCCGCCAGCATCAGAGAGAACGGTTTGCAAAATCCAATCCTTGTCGAAGACGCCCATGACGGATGAGATCGGAAGAG
>JAQTWR010000139.1 GCA_028689195.1 Anaerolineales bacterium
CATGCTGCCGCTTCCCATAAGACCAAACGCCAGTTCGCCAAAGACGGGAATTCTCGCGGCGTTAACGACCAAAGGGAGTTTTATCCGTTCCGCGCCCGCGGGGTCAATCAAAATCTGTTTGACGACATAATCGGGATATTCGCTGATAAACGCGGTTGTGATGATTCCGCCCATCGAGAGTCCCGCGAGGTTAATCCGTTTGAAATTCAGCGCGTCGAGCAAATCTTTGAGTTGGCGGATAAATAATTGGATGTTGTAATCCGCGCGCGGTCGGTCTGAATATCCGCGCCCGAAGAGATCGTAGCGCAGAACGCGGAAACCGTTTTCGACCAAAAAGTCAAACGTGGGGTCGAAAATAAAATACGGTACGGAAAATCCATGCGCGAGGACGACGGGGATTCCGTTTTCATCGCCGCCAAGTTCGTAATGAGTTACGCCGTCGGAAAGCGCAACGAACGAACCATCCGCTTCTTTGCGGACGATTTCGTTTAATTCTTTAGTTTCGTTCAAATAAGGGAAGGTCATTCAAGTTTAGGCGACAGTCACCAGCGAGGTGACTGTCGCCTTTAGTTATATCTTCCCCAACGCGCACAGCACGCGCTCTGGAGTAAACGGAAATTCGCTCATCCACACGCCGGTCGCATCGTGGATGGCGGCGGCGATGGCAGGCGCAACGGCAAGGAAAGGCAGTTCGCCCAACCCGCGCGCCCCCCAGGGACCGTTGGGGTCGGGGATTTCCACCAAAACGGATTCTACTTTTTCGGGAATATCCCAAATGGTGGGAATCAAATACGTGCTGAGTTGATCGGTGAGCACTTTGCCGTTTTGAGTTTTGTAATCTTCAATCAGGCTGTAACCGTGCGCCTGAACCACCGCGCCTTCAATTTGACCGACCACCAAATCGGGATTGATCGCCTTGCCAACGTCGTCGGCAGAGACGATTCGAATCACGCGCACATGCCCCGTTTCAACATCCACTTCAACTTCGGCGGCTTGCGCCACATAAGCGTAGGCGAAGTTCGGCATGGAATGTCCCGTTTCGTGATCCATGTGCGTTGTGGGCGGCGCGAGATATTTGAACTCGGCGCTCGCGGGACGTTCTTCTGCCTTCCATTTTTCAAGCGCCGCTTCGGCTGCGCCTTTGATGGCATTGCCCGCCATGAAGGTCATGCGCGAAGCGGATACGGAGCCGGAATTTCCTTGAAGCGCGGAATCGGATGTGCGGATTTCGACTTTGTTCGGCGAAATGCCCAGCGCGTGCGCCGCCATTTGAACCATCACCGTATGCGTACCCTGTCCCACTTCGGCGCCGGCGTGATGAACCACCGCGCGTTCGATATTTCCGTTGCCATGAATTTCAACTTTTGCCCAGCAGTTTTCTTGATAACCGAAAGAGAAACCCACGTTTTTGAATCCAGCCGCAAAACCTTGACCACGGACTGAGGACGAAGGACGGACTGCTTTTCCCTTCGTCTTTTGTCCTCGGTCTTTTGTCCACTTAAATTTATCGCGCGCGGCTTCGATGCACTGCGTAATGCTGACAGGCGGCGGCACGGGCGTACCTACGCCCAATTCATCGCCGTCGCGCAGCGCATTCTTCAAGCGAAACTCGACCGCATCCATGCCAAGTTTCTCGGCAAGTTTATTCATTTGCGATTCAGCCATGAACAACGCTTGCGGCGCGCCAAATCCACGGAAGGCTGCGCCCGGCACGTTGTTGGTGTACACGCCGTACACATCCACTTTGACGTTGGGAATGAAATACGGTCCGGTCGAAGTGATTGTGGCGTTGCCCAACACCTTATTGGAAGTGTACATATACGCGCCGCCGTCGCCGATCAATTCGCTTTCAGCCGCCACGAGTTTGCCGTCCTTCGTTGCGCCCCACTTCGCTTTGACAACTGCCGCGTGGCGCTTGCCATGACCAATCATGGATTCGCGGCGCGACCAGATAATTTTGACGGGGCGATTTAACTTCCACGCGGCTAACGCGAGAACAATCTGCACCGACATATCTTCGCGCCCGCCGAACGCGCCGCCAATGGCGGGATAAATCACGCGGATTTTCTCGTTGGGCAAGCCGAGCGAGTGAGCAATCGCTTCGCGGTCGGCGTGAGTCCATTGCCCGCCAGCCTCAATCGCGACGCGACCTTCATCATCAATATACGCCAAGCCCGCTTCGGGCTGCAAATACGCATGCTCCTGCGCGGGCGTATGATACTCGCCTTCGACGATGACATCCGCCTGCGCGAAGCCCGCGTCCACATCGCCTTTGCGAATCTTATAGTGGACGCAAATATTCGTGTCGCCCAAATCGGGATGAAGAATCGGCGCGTCAGATTTTAACGCGGCGGCGGAACTGGAAAGGATCGGCAAATCTTCATATTCGATCTCAATCAACTTCGCCGCGGATTCCGCTTCGCGTTCAGAATTTGCCACCACCGCCGCTACTTGATCGCCCACAAAGCGGACAATATCCGTATACGGTTTGCTCGCGCCGGGTCCGCACAACACGGGCTGGTCTTTGACTTGCAGCCCGTATTCGTTGACGGGAACGTCCTTCGCGGTGTAAATCGCAACCACGCCGCGCGCGGATTCGGCTTTGCTTGTATCGATATTTTTTACGCGCGCGTGCGGGCGCTCGGCAAAAACGATCTTCATGTGCAACATGTCGTCTCGGCGAAGGTCGCCGGAGTAGAGCGTTTTGCCCGTTACTTTTCCAAGCGCGTCGACGCGCGGAAATGATTTTCCAACAGATTGTTTTGACATGGTTTTCTATCTCTTATATTTTTTGGCTTTGAACTTTGGGGGGGGCGCGTCCAAAGGACCGTAACGATGCGGATTGGCAATGCGATAAATCACTGCGTATACCAATGAAATGACCCCGCCAATCATAACCGTATAAACTATGCTAATGGCAATCACCGCATAAAGATTTTGGGTATTTGCAATCGGCGCAAAGATGGCGGTTAAGCCGGGCGTCGCAAACAAATAATTAGGCAGTACCGGATAGCCCATAAACTCAAAGGGGATGTAGCCAGCCAGCGAACTATTGATCGTGAGCAAAGCGCCCGCAATGGAAAGCGCCGGCACGACAATCATCAACAAACAGCCAATACCGCGCCATGCCAGGCTTTTTGTGTGGTCTTTCTCTACGTATTTCTCCGGCGCCCGTTTTGTGTATTTACCCATAACTACCTCTTAACTTTTATTTTGCTTGCGTCCTCGATTGCCTTGACAATTTTATAATACCCCGTGCAGCGGCAGAGATTTCCAGCAATGGCTTGCTCTATTTCGTTGCGCGTGGGATTGTTCTTTTCCTCCAGCAGTTTCGCGCCTGACATTAAAAATCCGGGCGTGCAGTAACCGCATTGGACGGCGCCATCCGCGACAAAAGATTCTTGAACGGGATGTAATTTTTTACCGTCGGCGAGTCCTTCCACCGTGACGATTTCCGCGCCATGCGCGCGCGGCGCGGGAACGAGACAAGCCATCACCGCCTCGCCGTCCAAAAAGACGGTACATGCGCCGCACTCGCCTTCGGCGCAGCCTTCCTTTGTGCCGATCAACGCGCCCTCTTCGCGCAGCAGGCGCAACAAAGTTTTATCATGTCCGCTGGCGAAAACGATTTTCTTTCCGTTGACGGTTGTTTCGATTGGCGCGGCGGGGAATTCGCTGGAAGTTTGCAAAACCTTCTTCGCAAATTTTTTACCGCGCAGAAGAATCGGATTCTTCGGCATTCCCGCCTGCTCCACTCCTTCGCGGATGGCGGTCAGCGCGCGCGCGGTAATGACCTTGACCATCTCGCGGCGATACGCAGCCGAACCGCGCACATCGTCGATGGGACGCGCCGCCTGCGTCGCCAACTCTGCGGCTTGCGCGATATTCTTGTCGCTGAGTTTTTTCCGCGCAAGGAATTGTTCGGCGGCTTCGGCGTGCCCGATGATGGGAGTCACCGCGCCAAGCGTAATGGACGCGGACTTCACCGTGCCGTCTTTGAGCGTGAGAACCACCGCCACGTTCACCAGAGAAATCGCCTGCGCGCGACGCAGCGCGAGTTTGATAAACGCGCCGCGCTGATTCTCCTTCAACGCGGGGAAGGAAATATCCACAAGCATTTCATCGGCTTGCATCACGTTTTTGCGAACGCCCGCGTAAAAGTCTTTCAACGGAACAATTCGCTCGCCGCGCGTGGAAATTAAAGTAACGCGGGCGTTCAACGCCATCAACGGCGTGATGGTGTCGTTGGCGGGCGAAGCCGTGATGAGATTACCCGCGACCGTTCCGCGATTGCGAATCTGCGGCGCGCCCACTTCCCACGCCGCGCGCGCCAAAGGATATCCGCGCGCGCGAATCAACTTAGACGCGGCGCAATCGTTATGCGTCGCCAACGCGCCGATATGAATCACGTCGTCTTCGTCAATGGAAATTTTATCCAGTTTCGGAATGCGCGTAATGTCAACGAGGGTGTCAATTCCTTTGCGGACGCCGCGCTCGAGTTCAAGGATAAGATCGGTGCCGCCCGCGACAACTCGCGCCCCTTTCCTCTCCCCCAAAATTTTTACGACCTCTTCAATGGAAGTTGCATTAATATAATTTTGCCACATAGGGTTATTAGGTCATTGCGAAGAGCAAAGCGACGAAGCAATCTCCTGCGCTGGGGATTGCCTCGCTCCGCTCGCAACGACGATTAGTTATTGCCCGTCACAACCTCGGAGCGGCGCTCGAAGGTTTGTACGGCAAGGCGGGCAAGCGAAGTTAAATTACGAATAGCGGCGGGCAGCGCGGCTTCGTCGGCGAGGCTGGCTTCCACGTTATCCAACGCGCTGTTGACCTGATCGCCGAGCGTGAAGAAAGCGAGGTCAAATTGATAAATGGCTTCGAGTTCCTTCTCGTTGATCTTGACCGCGTCGAACGCGCCCGAATATCCGTGCGCGGCGCGGGAGATTTTGTCAATGAAAGTGCGTAAAACCAGCGACGCTTTTTCTATATCGTCCACATATTGGATCATGCCGCCGTTGACAAGTTCAACCTGCAAGTTGGAAGCGCGGCTCCAATACTCCTCGAAGCGGCGCGCAACCGTATCGCGCAGAACCTTATCTGCATCGCGGCGGTTCTGCCGCTCGATATATCCGCTAAAACCGGGGACATACGAAAGCAGTTTCTTGAACGGGTCAACTTGGCTGGTTACTTTTTCAAAAAAATCGCTCATTATGAGCCTCCTCATAGTTGGGTGCGTTTTCTCAAGCCTCGCGGCTGTTTATATTATATCGTTTAATTCCAGTTATAATGCGGTTCAACTTTTTAATTAGGAGATTTATGATGCCAAATCAAATTCAAGAATTACTTGACCTTGTTGATAACAGTTTATCAGTGGATGGGACGACGGTAAAAGTCCTTAACGCGGAAAAATTCAGGAAGAATATCGGCAAATTAGTGGAACGCTCCGCGCTCGCCGCGGATTCATCTGCGGGCTGGGCGCGATATTTAATCCGCGCCGCCGCGCTGGAATTGGGCGTGTACCCCGCTTCGATCCACGAACTTTACATGGCGCGCGGACGCGGCGAAGCGCCCATAACCTTCTGCACGCCCGCGTTCAACTTGCGCGCGTTATCGCATCACGCCGCGCGCGCCATGTTCCGCGCCGCGAATAAAATCAACGCGGGCGCGTTCATCTTTGAAATTGCGCGCTCCGAAATTGGGTACACGGGACAACGCCCCGCAGAATATGCGGCGAACATTCTCGCCGCCGCCGTCGCCGAAGGATTCGCAGGACCTGTGTTTATTCAGGGCGATCACTTCCAAGTCTCTGCGAAAAAATACGGCGCGGACGCGGCGGGCGAATTAAAAGCCGTGCGCGATTTGAGCGTCGAAGCGATTGCGGCTGGCTTCTTCAATATAGACGTGGATACTTCCACGCTTGTAGATATTGACCTGCCGACTATTGACGCGCAGCAAATATTGAACTATCAACTCTCGGCGCAACTCTCGGCGTTTATCCGCGAGAACGAGCCGAAGGGCGTGACTATTTCCATCGGCGGAGAGATCGGCGAAGTCGGCACGAACAATTCCACCGAGCCTGAACTCCGCGCCTACATGGACGGCTACAATGTCGAGATGAAGAAACTCGCGCCGGGCAAGGCTGGCTTGAGCAAGATCAGCGTGTTGACCGGCACATCGCATGGCGGTACGGTCCTGGCGGACGGCTCGATTGCCAAGGTCACCATTGCGTTCGACGTGCTGCGCGACTTAAGCCGCGTGTCGCGCAAAGATTACGGCATGGGCGGAACCGTGCAACACGGCGCGTCCACCGTATCTGAAGAAAACTTCAATCAATTTGTTCAGCACGAAGCGATTGAAGTGCATCTCGCCACGAACTTTTTGACCATGTTCTTCGATAACATCCCCGCCGATTTCAAAAAGGAAATGTACGCATGGCTGGATGTTAACTCTGCGGGCGACCGCAAGCCCAACATGACCGACGAGCAGTTTTATTACAAGACGCGCAAGAACGCGGTTGGACCTTTCAAGGCGAAATCTTACGCGCTGCCCGAAGACGCTCACGCGAAACTTGGCGCGGCATGGGAAGCGCAGTTCGATAAATTATTCAACCTGCTTGGCGTAAAAGATACAAAACAATTCACAGAACAATTCATCACGCCCGTAAAAGTGGCTCCCGTCCTTGCCGACTATGTGAAGGAAGCCGTCGCCGCCGAAGACGTGAGCGATTTGGCGGATTAAAAAAATCGGGAATTGAAAATCGTCAAATCGTAAATTGGCAATGCCCAAATCAGATCAAGGCGTAACGAAAGATAGGTACATGCTCATCCCCCGCACGGCGATTTTTCTCCGCCGCGGGGATGAGTATTTGTTAATTAAAGGCGCGCCGACAAAACGCTTATGGGCGGGGAAGTACAACGGCGTCGGCGGGCATGTGGAACGCGGCGAGGATATTCTCTCTTCTGCGCGGCGCGAGTTGACGGAAGAAACCGGGCTATCCGCAGACTTGTGGTTGTGCGGCACAGTCCTTGTGGATGCGGGCGAAACGGGAATTTGCCTGTATGTGTTTTGCGGGGAAAATATTCAAGGCGAGATCAAACCCAGCGACGAAGGAAATATCGAGTGGGTGGAAAAAAGCGCGGCTCTTCATCTCCCCGTGTTGGAAGA
>JAQTWR010000140.1 GCA_028689195.1 Anaerolineales bacterium
GACGTTGATGGAAATGTGCGGCGGTCAGACGCACGCGTTTTTGCATCACGGGCTGGACGATATGCTGCCCAACGAAATCGAGTTGGTGCATGGACCCGGCTGCCCCGTGTGTGTGACTCCGCTTGAGCAAATTGATCGCGCGCTGGCAATTGCGAAACGCCCCGAAGTGATATTCACATCGTATGGCGATATGTTGCGCGTGCCGGGTTCCTCCGTTGATTTGTTCAACATCCGCGCGAAAGGCGGCGACGTGCGCGTGGTTTATTCTCCGCTTGAGTCGTTGAAAATCGCGCAGGCGAATCCTGATAAAGAAGTTGTCTTCTTTGCGATCGGTTTTGAAACCACCGCACCGCCGAATGCGATGGCGGTACAGCAGGCGCAAAAACAAAACATAAAAAATTTTTCTGTGGTGGTTTCGCACGTCTGCGTGCCGCCCGCGATGGAAGCGATACTCGGCTCGAAGCATAATCGCGTGCAGGCTTTTCTCGCGGCGGGGCACGTCTGTGCGGTGATGGGCTACCACGAATATCCGCCGATTGCCGAAAAATATAAAGTCCCGATTGTGGTCACAGGTTTTGAACCCGTGGATTTATTGCGCGGCGTTCTCGCGGCTGTCAAACAATTGGAAAGCGGCAAAGCCGAAGCCGAAAACGCTTACGCGCGCGCCGTCACTTTGGAAGGAAACCTGCCCGCGCAAAAAGTGGTCAACGCGGTATTTCAACCTGTGGATAGAAAGTGGCGCGGCATTGGAATGATTCCGCTCAGCGGACTTGGCTTGCGCCCCGAATTTGAATCCTACGACGCGGAAAAGAAATTCTCGGTCGGCGAGATCGTCACGCAAGAATCGCCGCTGTGCATCGCGGGCGAAATTCTGCAAGGATTAAAGAAGCCGCCGCAATGTTCCGCGTTTGGAAAAGAATGTACGCCGTCGTCGCCGCTCGGCGCGCCGATGGTTTCAGCCGAAGGCGCTTGCTCGGCGTATTATCGCTATCATCGCGAAATGTAACGCGACACACTTGTCCCGTTAGGGATTAATGTCGCGCTACAAAGGACTCTCCATGAACAACGACTTCGACTTTGAAGGTTACACCTGCGCCATTCCCATCAAGCCAAACGATACGATTGTGCTCGGTCACGGTTCGGGCGGAAAATTGAGCCACGATTTAATCAATCGGCTCTTTCTCCCGGAATTGGGCAAAGCCGCGCCGCGCGCATTGGATGATGCCGCGATTTTGAATATCAACGGTCAACGTCTGGCGCTGACAACGGATTCGCACGTCGTCTCGCCGCTGTTTTTTGCGGGCGGCGATATTGGCAAACTGGCGGTGTGCGGAACGGTCAACGATCTGGCGATGGTCGGCGCGAAACCCATCGCGCTCACCAGCGGATTTGTGATCGAAGAAGGTCTGCCGTTTGAAATCCTTCAACGCGTCGTTCAATCCAAGCGCGAAGCGGCGGCGGAGGCGGGAGTCTTGATTGCGGCGGGCGATACGAAGGTCGTGCAAAAAGGCGGCGCGGATCAGCTCTTCATCAACACGGCGGGCGTTGGACTTGTAGAAACGGACGTCAATATTTCAGGCGCCAACGCGCAAGTGGATGATGTGGTCATCATCTCCGGCTCGATTGGCGATCACGGCATTGCGGTCATGTCGGCGCGCGAAGGATTTAATTTTGAAACGGATTTGCGCTCGGACGTCGCGCCGCTGAATCATCTCATCGCGGCGATGATGAGCGCGGGCGAAATTCATGTTTTGCGCGACCCCACGCGCGGCGGACTCGCCACCACGTTAAATGAAATTGCGCTTCAATCGAATCTCACCATCGAGTTGCAAGAGACCGCGCTGCCCGTCAAACCGCAGGTTCACGCCGCATGCGAGATGCTGGGATTCGATCCGCTGTATGTTGCTAACGAAGGCAAAGTGATTGCAATCGTCAAAGCGGCTGACGCGGAGAAAATCCTCGCGGTGATGCGCGGGGCGAAATACGGCGAAGATGCCGTTGTCATTGGCAGGGTGATCAAAACGAATTATCCGCAAGTGAGGTTGAAGACCGCCATCGGCGGTACGCGGTTGATTGATATGCTTCCCGGTGAGATGCTTCCGCGCATTTGTTGATGTTCGCCCTCACCCTAACCCTCTCCCGAAGGGAGATGGGATTAACTCCCTTCCCCTTTGGGGGAAGGGCTGGGGATGAGGGATACTTGTTTTATAATAAAGCGACAGCCGCAAGGCTGTCACTTTGTTTTTAGGAAATATTATGAACGAATCAAGAAAAGCGTTTTGGGATGGCGTGCGCGCCGAATTCCCGCTGCTGGTTGGCGTCTTTCCCTTCGGCATGATCTACGGCGCGCTGGCGCTGAACGCGGGCTTATCCACGCTTGCTTCGCAGATGATGTCGTCCATCGTTTTCGCGGGGTCGTCGCAATTTGTCGCGGCGCAATTGATTCATGATTCCGCGCCGGGCTTGGTCATCATCGTCACCATCGCGGTTGTGAATTTACGTCACATGCTGTACAGCGCGTCGCTTGCGCCGTATTTGAAAAATCTTTCGCTGAAGTGGAAAGTCCTGCTTTCGTATTTGCTCACCGATGAAGCGTACGCGCCGAGCATTCTCAAATATGAAAAAGACGGCGTTACTAAAACGAGTCACTGGTTTTTGTTGGGCGCGGGATTTGCGCTCTGGTTCATCTGGCAGATCAGCACCGCGCTGGGCGTTTTTCTCGGCGCCGCGATTCCTGAATCCATGCCGTTGGATTTTGCGCTGCCGTTGACCTTCATCGCGATGGTTGTACCCGCGTTGAAAAATCGCCCGATGGTCGCGGCTTCTTTAAGCGCGGGAGCGGTTGCGCTGATCGCTTATTCTCTGCCCTTCAAGTTGGGATTAATCCTCGCCGCGTTGACGGGCATTGCGGTGGGAACATTTTTGGAGGCGCGACAATGAATATCTGGCTGGTCATGCTTATCGGCGGGTTGATTACTTTTGGAATGCGCTTCTCGCTGATCTATTTGTTTGGCAAATTCGAACTCCCCCCAACAATGCGCCGCGCGCTGCATTATGTGCCGCCCGCCGTGCTTTCCGCGATCATCTTTCCCGAACTGCTTTATCGCGCAAATCAATTTGACGTTTCGCTGGGCAACACGCGCTTGCTGGCTGGGATCATCGCCATTGCCGTCGCGTGGTTTTCAAAGAACACGCTGCTGACCATCCTTGTCGGCATGGTTGCGTTGGTCGCTTTGCAGTTGTGGTGATTCGTTGCCGTGCTATAATCTTATTGGTAAGAATAAAGGAGTAACTATGGAAACCCTAGCAACTACGCGTATGTCGTCCAAAGGACAGGTCGTCATTCCCGAGTCCATTCGCAAACAACTTAATTTAACAGAGGGGATGCAGTTCATTGTCGTTGGCAATGCGGATGTCGTGATTTTGAAAGCCGTTACCCTGCCTGATATGAGCGAGTTTGACGCGCTTATCCAACAGGCGCGCGGACAAGCAAAGAAAGCGGGGCTGAAACAAGAAGACGTTGCTTCTGCGATTTCCAAAGCGCGGAGGCGTAAGTGAAAATTGTTCTAGATTTAAAAGTTGTTATGGATACGAATGTATTTGTTTCTGGAGTGTTTTTTAGCGGACCGCCTTATCAAATTCTCAAGGCATGGCAGTCGGGCGAGTTTGAATTGGTTGCTTCGCAGGAGATTCTAGATGAATATCGTAGAGTTGGCGAGATCTTGGCTGAAGAACGTCCCAATATTGACTTGAATCCCGTTTTGAATTTTGTAATTAACGTCAATAATGGATAACGGGATTATGTCATGCTGAGGGGCATTTTTTGCCCCGAAGCATCTCGGAACGGCTCATTTGAGACCCTTCGGTCACTGAAAAACGCTCCCTCAGGGTGACATGCTGATGTTTTTGGCTTATCCATTATTCACGTTAATTAAGCACGCAACAATCTATACCCCTCTTAATCTAAATGAATCGGTTTGCGAAGACCCAGACGATGACAAATTTTTTGCCTGCGCTTTGGCAAGCGGGAGCAAGGTTATTATCAGCGGGGATAAACATTTGCTGAAAGTTTCGGGGTATCAGCAAATTGAAGTTTTGAAACCGCGCGAATTTGCAGATAGATATTTGAGTTAACAATAGAAAACCCGCCTCAACACGAGACGGGCTTTCTGTTCACTGCTCACTGATTACTGCTCACTGATAACTTCTTCCCCAACTCCATCGCCGCAAACACAACCAATCCCATAGACATGGCGGTCATAAGATCGTAACCGTTCAATGGCATGACCTCAAACAACTTCGCCAGTGATGGGACATACAGCGTCGTTATTTGCAACGCGACCGCCAACGCCAACATACCTAACAATGAAACGCTCGGCGCTTTATTGGAACGCGAAGCCAGCGCGTGAAAGATTTGCATGAATGCGATGGAGGCGAAAATCATCGTCTGCCATTCGGCGCGACCTGCGAAGTAATACCACGCGCCGACGCTCAGCGCCAGCGCGCCGATTAACGCGCCGCGCCAAATCGTTTGCGAATCTATGCTGCGCGAATCGGGTTTGCGCGGCGATGCGTTCGCTTCGGGGTTTTCCGCGCTCATGCCGAGTCCGAGCAAGCCGTCAATGTATAGGTTAAGCCATAGCGCCTGTAAGGGGATCAGCGGCAATGACGTTCCTGAAAACGGAGCGAGCAGCATGACCAGCGCTTTGCCGATGTTTCCCGCGACGCTGAAATTTATAAACTTGCGAATGTTTTCGCTGACGGCGCGCCCTTCTTTTATGGCGGCGATGATGGTCGTAAAACTATCGTCGAGCAGAATCAAATCGGATGTTTCTTTGGAAATATCCGCGCCGCTGATTCCCATCGCTATGCCCACATCCGCTTTGCGCAGCGCGGGCGCGTCGTTGACTCCGTCGCCGGTTATCGCAACGACGTGACCTTTCTTCTGCAACGCCCGAACGATTTTTAGTTTATGCTCGGGCTCTATCTGCGCGAAGACATTGACTTCATTAACGATATTTTTCAATTCATTAGATGATAACTTTTCGATCTCCGCGCCGCTGATAACTTTTGAATGTCGGCTTGAGTCTGTTATGCCCAACTGCCGCGCAATTTCCATCGCGGTCAGCGCGTCGTCGCTGGTGATCATCACGGGGCGGATTCCTGCGGCGCGGCAGGCGGCTATCGCGTCGCGGACTTCGGGGCGCGGGGGATCAATCATGCCGAAGAGTCCCACGAGCGTTAGATTCTTTTCGAGGTTGGATTCAAGCGCGTCGGGAATTGAATCCAATAAACGGAACGCGACTCCCAATACGCGCATCCCTTTTTTTGCGAGACGTTCGTTCGCGGCTTCCATTTTCGCGCGCCATTCCGCGTCGAGCGGATGCGATTTTCCCTCCGCCCAAATATGACTCGCGACGTCGAGCAAACCGCCCACGCTGCCTTTCGTAAACGCGATGTAACGATGACTGCCGATTTCCAACCCCGCGAGCATTTCGGGGCTGTATTGTTCAAGGTCGTGGATGGTGGTCATGCGCTTGCGTTCGGAGTTGAAGGACAACTCGGCGGCGCGCGGAAAAGAACTGTCGAGCGACGATTTCCAATATCCCATTTTTGCGGCGGCGGCGACCAGCGCGCCTTCGGTGGGGTCGCCGAGCGTGTGATAGCGGTCGTCGCCGGTGTCTATCAATTTTGCGTCGTTGCATAACGCGCCGCCGATTGCCGCCAGCGAAAGCGATGACTGCGCGGGCGCGCCCAATCCGCGCGTGGCGCGGAGCGAACCGCTGCGCCCGATTTCTTCGGTGAGGTCGAGCGCGTGTTCGGCAATATCCAACACAACGACGGTCATGCGATTTTCGGTCAGCGTTCCCGTTTTATCGGAGCAAATCACCGTGACCGCGCCAAGCGTTTCGACGGCGGGAAGTTTGCGGATGAGCGCTTCGCGGGTCAACATCCGCTGCGCGCCAAACGTAAGCGCAATGGTGATAACAATGGGAAAACTTTCGGGGACGATGGCGAGCGCGATATTTACGAAAGTCAATAAGATGTGGCGAATCTCGTCGCCGCGAAAAAATCCGATGATGAAAACGAGCGCGGTAATGCCCGCGCCGATGAGCGCGAGATTTTCCCCCAGCGCGTCGAGTTTGTTTTGTAGCGGCGCTTTCTTTTGCGGCGTTTCTTGAATCAGCCCGACGAGTTTGCCAAGTTCGGTATTCATGCCCGTCGCAACCACAAGCCCAAGTCCGCGCCCCTGCGTGACAAACGTTCCCATATACGCCATGTTGCGGCGGTCGCTTAATGGAAGCGCCTGCGATAACGCGGCGCTTTGTTTTGAAGTCGCTTCGGATTCTCCCGTGAGCGCGGCTTCTTGAATTTTCAAGTTGACCGTTTCGAGCAGGCGCAAATCGGCGGGAATGACGGCGCCCGTTTCTAATTGGATGATGTCGCCCGCGACAAGATTGCGCGCCGATATTTCTGTTACCGCGCCGCCGCGCAACGCGCGCGCTTTCGGCGTTGATATATTTTTCAACGCGGCGACGCTTTTCTCTGCGCGATATTCTTGAACGTATCCCATAAAAATATGCAGCGCGGCGATGGCGAAAATCGCAATCGCATTTTTGGTTTCGCCAAGCCAGGCGGCAATCGCCGCCGCGCTGACGAGAATCAAGACCAGCGTTGCGGAAATCTGCTCCCATAAAATTCGCAGCGGAGAACGCCCGCCGCGCTCGATGATTTCGTTTGCGCCGCTGTTTGCAAATCGCGCCGCCGCCTCGGATTCGGAAAGTCCGCTTTGCGAATTGACGTTTAATTTTGAAATAATTTCTTGAATGTCTGCGCTATGCCAATTCATATATTCTGCCTGTGCCACGACATAAATGTCGTGTTACGAAATCAACAACTTGACCGCTTCCAACGGCGAGAGATTTCTCTGCGCGATATTTTCCAGCGCCTCGTCATATTTTTTCTGCGGAACTTCTTCGCGGAAGCGCGCGACCAACGCCTCGCGGATGAGCGCGTCCACTTCGGCTCCGAGCCGCGCGCGTTCCCGCACTTTCCAATCGCCGCTGCGATCGAGGTGCGTAA
>JAQTWR010000141.1 GCA_028689195.1 Anaerolineales bacterium
GAGCACGCCTTCCGTGCCGTGCGCGAAAGTTTTCAATTCAGGATAATGCGTGGCGACGAGAGTCATCGCGCCTGATTCAAGCAAGTGACTGAGAATCGCGCGCGCGATTGCCGCGCCTTCCTGCGGCTCGGTGCCTGAACCGAGTTCGTCGAAAATCACCAGCGAGCGGCGATCAATCTTTTTCAAAATGCGGATGATATTTGTGATGTGTCCGCTAAACGTGGAAAGCGATTGCTCGATGGATTGCTCGTCGCCAATATCCGCCCAGACCGAATGAAAGCACGGCAACTCCGAGCCGCTTTGCGCGGGGATGTGCAGTCCGCTTTGCGCCATCAGCGCCAGCAAGCCGACCGTTTTCAGCGAGACGGTTTTTCCGCCGGTGTTGGGTCCCGTGATGACGATGGCGCGCGTGCCGTCGCGCGGGTCAACGTCAATGGGGACGACGGTTTCGGGGTCGAGCAGCGGATGGCGGGCGTGAAGGAGATTGAGGTCGAAGGTTGAAGGTCGAAGGTCGTTTGGCTTTTGACCCTTCGATGAACTCAGGGCATTGCTTTTGACTTTCGACAGGTCTTGTAACTTCGGCTCGTTCGCGCGAATTTCATCCGCGTATTTTGCTTTCGCAAGCGCGAAGTCTAACGCGGCGAGATTTTCTATGCCGTATTTTAATTCGGCGGCATGTTCGCCGACTTGCGCCGAAACCTCCGCGAGGATTCTTCTTTCTTCGTCGCGCTCGGCGAGTTGCAATTCTCTAATCTCGTTGTTCGCTTCCACAACGGGCAGCGGCTCTACAAACAACGTCGCGCCGCTGGATGATTGGTCGTGGATGATGGATTTTATTTTGCCTTTGAATTCCGAGCGCAAAGGAATCACATACCGTCCGTCGCGTTGGGTGATGATGGGTTCTTGCAGCATCGCAACGGTTTTTGAATCGGTGACGTATTTGCGTAATCGCGCCATCAGACGGTCTTGCGCGATTCGCAGGTTTCGGCGCAGGTCGCCGAGTTTTGGCGAAGCGGAATCCAACACCTCGCCGCGCTCGGAGAGAATGCGCGAGATCGCGTCTACGAGTCCGTAGGTATCGGGCAAGCCCGCAACAATCTGGTACAAGCGCGGATATTCCGCTTCTTTGCGTTCAAAGGATTTTTTGATGTCGCGGCACGAAATCAGCGTGGATTTAATATCCAGCAGCGCGTGGGGGTCGAGGACTCCGCCGCGCGCGGCAAGGTCTGCGGCTTTGCGGACGTCATGCGCGCCGCCGACGCCCGTCGCTTGAATGGCGATTAATTTCCGCGCTTCGGTGGTTTCCGCGATGCGCGCGGACGCCAATTCAAAAGAGGATGTGGGTTCAAGCGCGCGCGCGAGTTCCGCCGAAGCGGAGAAGTCGCAAAACTGCGCGAGGCGTTCGAGGATCTTCGGGTATTCGAGTACGTTGAGCGTCTTGCTATCCATAGTGTTTGAATTATAAACCACTGGTTGTGAGATAAAATGCGTAGCGCGGGATTAATCCCGCGCTGCGTAAAAGGAGAACTAATGAGATTAAAAGATAAAGTGGCTATCATCACCGGCGCGACGAGCGGAATCGGCAAAGCGACCGCGCTGTTGTTTGCCGAAGAAGGCGCGTCGCTGGTGATTACGGGGAGAAGACCCGACCTTGGGAAAATCGTCGAAGCGGAGTGTAACTTGAAGGGAGTCCGCTGCGTTTTCGCGGAGGCGGATCATACCCGCGCAGAGGATTCCCGTCGCGTTGTAGAAATCGCGCTTAGGGAATTTGGTCGTATTGATATTTTGTTTAATAATGCGGGCATTGTCACAAGCGGAACCGCCGAGACGACGTCTGAAGACGTTTGGAACGATACGCTGAATATCAACGTGACGGCGGTTTGGCGCATGTGCAAGTTGGTTCTCCCGCACATGCGAAAGCAAGGCAGGGGCGTAATCGTCAACAACGGTTCAGATTGGTCGGTGGTTGGGGGGAAAGACGCTTTTCCGTATGTGATGAGCAAGGGCGCGGTGGGCATGATGACGAAGGCGATGGCGCTCGATTACGCCCGCGAGGGAATCCGCGTGAATGCGGTTTGCCCGGGCGATACGTTTGTGGATCGCTGGGTCGAGAAGGGATATTTTGAGGGTTCGAATCCCGTCACGGTTGAAGAAGCGATAAGGGAAGCGAGCGGATATATTCCGATGGGAAGGTTTGGCAAGCCCGAAGAAATTGCGCGCGCGGTTTTGTTTCTGGCTTCGGACGATTCCAGTTTTGTGACGGGGCATCTGCTTTTGGCGGATGGCGGCAATACGGCGCAGTGATTGCGCTATACTTCCGTAAAAATAGAAGGAGTTTTATAAATGAAGCGTAATTGGCTTAACGGCGTTCTCGCGTGTCTGATAGCGGTCAGCGCGTTGACGTCTTGCGGTATCTCTAAAGACGCGCCCAACATCATTATTGTTTTGACCGACGATATGGATAATTCCTTGACGCCGTATATGGAAAATACGAATCGTCTCATCGCGCAGGAAGGCGCGACGCTGACCAATTATTTTGTGACGGCTTCCATCTGCTGTCCTTCGCGGGCTTCCATGCTGCGCGGACAATATCCGCATAATACGAACGTCTTGGAAAACTTTCCGGGTTTCCGCGAATTTTTCAAGAAAGGCGAAGAAGCGGATACGCTCGCCGTTTGGCTGCAAAACGCGGGATACAAAACCTCGCTGCTTGGAAAATATTTGAATTTATATCCCATAGACGCGGGCAGGGATCACGTTCCGCCCGGTTGGACGGATTGGCACGCGTTTCTCTATAAAAAAGGGGACGCGGATTTCTATGTGGATTACGCCATGAACGAAAACGGCGAGTACGTCGAGTACGGTCATTCCGCCGAAGATTACAGCACCGACGTTATCAAGCGAAAGTCGTTGGAGTTTATCAACGCAAACGCGGCGGATAAATCTCCTTTCTTTATGCTCGTTTCCGTTTACGCGCCGCACGGACCAGACGAACCCGCGCCGCGTCACGCCGAGCTGTTTGCAGATTTGCAGTATCCGCAAAATCCCTCTTTCAACGAAGCGGATACAAGCGACAAACCGAAGATTATCGAATCTCTGGCGGCAAGCGCAAGCGGCGAGAGTTTTGACGAGGGCGACGCGGATACGCTTTACGTCAAGCGCATCCGCGCGATGCAAGCCGTAGACGAGCTGGTCAGGGATATTGTCCAAACGCTTGAGAATAACGGACAGTTGGAAAATACTTATATTATCTTCACGTCGGATAACGGATTTCACATGGGCGAACACGCCCTGCCCTCGGGTAAGGGAATGCCTTACGAAGAGGATATTCGCGTGCCGTTTATGATTCGCGGACCGGGGATTCAGCCAAATTCGCAAGTGACGCAAATCGCCGCGAATATTGATATTGCGCCGACTGTCGCGGATATTGCGGGCGTGAAGCCTTCTAAAATCGTAGACGGGCGCTCGATCATGCCGCTGCTTAATAACGAGTCTGCGCCGCAGTGGCGCAAGGGATTGCTGGTTGAGTTGGGATATATTGACGCGCCAAAATCTTCTGCCGTGCAAAACGTGTCGCTGAATACGCTGGAATACGCCGAGTTAACGCCCGAATATCCCGATAATATTTACGACGACTATCTGAGCAAAGTTGACGGCGGCGCGTTCCGCAGCGTGCGCGCGGAAGATTTTATATATATCGAGTATGACAATGGCGAAACGGAGTATTATGATTTGGTCAACGACCCGTATCAGTTGGATAACATCGCCGCCAAACTCGACGCGGAAACGCGCGCGCGATTACATGCGTGGCTGGAAAAATTGAAAACCTGCGCGGCTGAAAGTTGCCGCCAAATTGAAGAAGACGCGGTTAAATAACTCGATTTGCAGACGTCATTGCGAGGGCGTATTTGTTCCTGCCCGAAGTAATCTCTCCGCGATGATAGACCTGCCGAAAACGATAAGGAGAAAATATGATCGTCGCATCAGATTTAATGGGAACGTTGACGACAGGTTCGCCGTTTTTAGGACTTGTAGACTGGGTGAAGCATAATCAAAGCAAGCTCCGCGCCAATTTTTATACGGCGTCTATCATGCCCTCGTATCTTCTCGCAAAGAATGGATTCATAGACTGGCAGGCATGGGGACAAAAATTAATGGTGGACAGCCTGTCTTATATCAAAGACGCGAATCCCGAAAAGTTAAGTCGCGCCGCCGAATGGGTGGTGGAACATAATCTATGGGAGAAACGCCGCGAAGACGTGGTGGCGCGTCTGATCAAACATCGGGAAGACGGCGCGAAAGTTTATATCGCCAGCAGCGTGGTCGAACCGTTCATCGAGCCGTTTGCAAAACGCATCGGCGCGCAGACCATAGGCACGCCCGTTGAAATTGTCAATGGGCGCGTGAAAATGATCGGCGGATTGATGGCAAATGAAAAGAAGATCGAGCAGGTACTCAGCCGCCTCGCCGTTGATCGCGTGGACGTGGCGTATGGCGATACAATCCTTGATATTCCTTTGCTTGAACATGCCGAGCGTCCGGTGGCGGTTTACCCCGACGCTAAGTTGAAATCCATCGCTTTGGAGCGCGGTTGGGAAATTATCGGCGATACGCCCAAGATCGGGTAACAGGTCATCCGAAGAGGTTGGAACAGCCATATCTGTTTTTAACTTTGGGCTTGCGGGCAAATTATAGATACAGTATTATTCTTGAAAATTGTTTTGAGGGCTTTGCAAATCGCGGCATAGAAAGATAAATTATGATAAACGATATTACTTCTCAGTTGAAAAAGATCGCCATTTTTAGCGGGCTTTCAAATGATGCGCTTGCAGACCTCGCAGAAAAAGCCTCTGCGCGAAAAATAGCAAAAGGCGAAGCATTGATACAAAAAGGCGAAATAGGCAATTCATTGTTCTTGATTTACAAGGGCTGGTTTAAAATCGTTACGGTGGATTCAAAAGGCGACGAGCTGATTCTCAATAAATGCGGACCCGGGGAAGCCATCGGCGAAATGGCGTTGTTAGATCAAGGTCCGCGTTCGGCAACAGTGATCGCTTTAGAAGACGCCGACGCGCTCGAACTCACGCGCGATGTTTTTAAAGACATCCTTGACCAGCATCCCGATGTTTCATTGGAAATTATTCGCGGATATTCAAATCGTCTACGCTTTGCCATCACCTACATTGAACGCGCAATTGACTGGTCCCAAAAAATCGCAGAGGGCGACTACTCTTTCATCGACCAGTCGCAGCCGTTATTAAATACCGCCGATAACGACGACGACAAAGCCGCGCAATTTCTTTCCGCATTCTTCACGATGGTGCGAAAAGTAAGAGAACGCGAAGATGGTTTGAAGAAACAACTTGAAAAATTGGCTTTTGAAATAGATCAAACGCGCAGAAAAAAAGATTTCGAAGAGATTACCGGTACGGAGTTCTATGCCAATCTGAAAGAGCAGGCAAAAACCCTGCGTCAAAAACGGACACAAAACGAATAGGAGGAGGAAAAATGAACAAGGGAAAAATTATTTCAGTTCGTTCCTTTCGCGGCGGGACGGGAAAATCCAATACGGCCGCGAATCTTGCGGCGCAGGGCGCGTTGGCGGGCAAACGCGTAGGCGTGGTAGATACGGATATTCAATCGCCGGGATTTCATGTCTTGTTCGGTTTGAATGAAAAAAAAATGGGCAAGACCATGAATGATTTTTTACATGATAAGGCTACCATCCGAGAAATCGGCTTTCCCATTCACGAAAACGTCGGCAACGTAGCGGGGCTTTCTAAATTAAAAAACGCGCGCATCTGGCTCTTCCCTTCGAGCATAAGCGGGCGCGACATCAGCCAGATTCTTAGAGAAGGCATTGACTTCAACAAACTGAACGAAGGACTGCAAACCACCATCGCGGAATTCGACCTCGATTATCTTTTCATTGACACGCATCCCGGCTTGAACGAAGAAACCCTGCTCTCGATTGCCACCTCGGACGTTTTGGTTATCATCCTGCGCCCCGATAATCAGGATTTGCAAGGCACGTCCGTAACGGTGGATATTGCCCGCAGCCTCGACGTTCCGTCTCTTTTGTTGATGGTGAATAAAGCCCTGCCCAAATATGATCCCGTTGCGGTCAAGAAGGAAATCGAAACGCTTTTCAATGCGCCCGTCGCGGGCGTGCTGCCGCTTTCGTTCGATATGGCAGATAACGCCAGCAGCGACCTTTTCTCTTTGCGGTTTCCCGAACATGAATGGTCAAAGGGACTGCGCGGCGTCGCTCAAGCCATACTCGCGTTGGAATGAATTTTTTCGGATGGATTGTAAATAGGAGCGTCTATGAAATGCTGGCATTGTGAAGAACCCGCCCGCGCCTCCTGCGCTTTTTGCGGACGATTTGTCTGCAAAGACCACGCGGCAACCATGTCCACGTTTTTGACCATGTACGTTGGAGCGAACAACGTCCCCAAAGGATTGGCAATTGCAAATGTCGTCTGGTGCGGAGAATGCGAACCGCAGCCAGAGCCGATCAGTATGCCCGAATTGTATTAGGCAAAAGGAGGTAGCCATGCCCGGAGTCTTTGATCGGTTAAACAAAGAATTGCAGGGAAAAAAACAGGACGGCGGGATTACGCCGCTCGACCTGATTGATTTGCCGCCCGCCTTACGCAAAATTATGCGTTTGATGCTGCGCGAATTGCAGGTTGGCTATCCGCGTTTGTGCGAGATTGTAGACGCGATGCCCGCCGCAGACCGCATGACGCGCGACGAGTTGCAATCCGCGCTCGCAACGCTGACCGAGCAGTTTTGGTTGATTCGCATTGGCGAAGGCGAGAAAGCCATCTACAAAGTCAACCTGCGCCGCAAGGAAGGCAGCAAACTCATGGCGGGCGTCTGGTCCGCGTTGGATGAGAAACTGAAAGATAAACCCGAATAAGCCGTCGTATCGCCGCAGGAAGAATAGCATGAGTCCTAAAAATGCAAACCCAAAATCGGAGCAAGTCAACTTTTTGCTGCAATCGTATAACAATACGCAGCAGACCATCCAGTTTTTCGATACGAAAGCGG
>JAQTWR010000142.1 GCA_028689195.1 Anaerolineales bacterium
GTACGCCATCCATACGCGGCACACGCGCGTGTATAACTCGCGCATATCGTCGTGATACGCGGGCGGACCAAATTCAACCAACCCGTCGCGGATGCGGGGCCATTCGCTCAAAAATAAATACACGCTAACGATAATGACCAGAAACCACAATACGCTTACGGAGGTTGTTTCGAGCAGCGCCAGCGCCTGTTCGGGCAGCGGAGTCAGCACGGTATCCTGCACATGCGCCAGGCTTTCGCCGAACTGCTCAAAATGGAAAGCCATGTCGCCAACGTACACAGGACGCGAAAGAGTCCTGCTGATTTCTTTTGAAAGATTCAAAATATCCTGCGCGACGATTTTTATCTCGTCAAAGAAGATCGGCGTAAACGTTGCGGGCGCGCCCACAAATAAAATCAGCGAAGTGAAATATACGATGTTTACCGAAGCGGCGCGCGAAAGGCTTGTCCTTTTCATTAAAAAAGTGACGGCGGGATTGATCAAATACGCCACAAAGGCGGCGATAACCAGAGCCTTGACCGCTTCAGCCGCGTAGATCAACAGCGCGAGGAACGCGATAAAGAGAATGGCTCCCGTTACATAACGATACGGAAGACTCCAGTCGTTGACGTTTTTCTTCTTCATAATAACTTTTTAACCGCATCCAAAGTGGGTTCGATAATCGGCGCTTCGGGGACGGCGCGAATTGCCGCGCGGACGTCCTTCAAACCGCTGCCTGTGTTGAGCGCCAGAATGGGATCGTCGCTGTGAATCAGACCCAAAGCCGCCGCTTTGACAACGCCCGCGTACGCCGTCGCGCCCGCGGGTTCGGGGAAAACCCCCATCTTTCCAAGTTCCGCAATGGCTTTGATAATCTCGTCGTCCGATACGGTGATATACGCGCCGTCGGTTTGTTTCGCGGCGCGGACGGCGCGCACGCCGTCGCGGGGCAAATCCACCGAGATGCTGTCTGCAAGCGTATTTGCCGAGACGGGCGTGATGATTTCAGTATTCGCGTTGAAAGCGTTTGCAATCGCCGCCGAGCCTTCGGCTTGCACGCCGATAATGCGCGGCATGTTTGGAATCCAACCCAACGCGAGCAGGTCTTTGAATCCCTTGTGAATCCCTGAAATAATGTTGCCGTCGCCCACAGAGACAAACACGGTTAATGGAGAATGATTATCGAGCGTGCTATCTTTTTTGTGCCAATCGCGATGCGTCTTCAGCCACCATTCCCAAATCTCGAACGCGGCGGTTTTCTTGCCTTCGAGCGTAAACGGATTGTACCCTGTGTTGCGGCAGTACCAGCCGAATTCTTTCGAGGCTTGGACGGTGAGATCGAACGCGTCGTCGTAAGTTCCGTCTACCAATATGACCTTTGCGCCGAAGATTAACAACTGCGCAACTTTTGCCTGCGGCGCGGATTTTGGCGCGAAGATGATCGCTTTCTGCCCCACCGCCGCAGACATGCCCGCCAGCGCCGCACCCGCGTTGCCTGTGGACGCGGTGACGATGACGTCCGCTTTGATCTCGCGCGCGCGAGTGACCACCACCGCGCTGGCTCTGTCTTTGAATGACGCCGTGGGGTTGCGCGATTCGTCTTTGAGCCATAAATATTTGAGGTTTAGATTCTTTGCGAGGCGGGGCAGGGCAAAGACCGGCGTCCAGCCTGCCGCGTGCAGGGGCGTGGAAGCGCCTGCGGGTTCGTCTACGGGCAGGAGCGGCAAGTATCTCCACAGCGATGATTCAGTCCGCGAAGTAATATCTTCGGGCTGGAATTTTTTCTTGATGATTTCGTAATCGAGAATGACGTCTAAATTTCCGCCGTCTTTCGGGCAGGTGTAAGTGACTTGCCCCTGCAAGTATTCCGTTCCGCAAAGCGAGCATTTGTAGCCAGAGAAATTTTTCATAGGTTGATTTTATCCTGTATGTGAAATCCGTAGGTGTATTTAACCACAAAAGCGGGGAAACAAGTAGAAGGGAGCCGCGTTTAGCGTTTCAAATTTTTCCTTCTCAAAATCAAGAGGAAGAAGGCGAACGCGAGCGCGATGGAAAAAAACGTCAGGCGGGGCAAATTGGACGCGCGGTTTGGTTTTGCAGATAGAACCGGGGTCGGGCTTTCGGCGGGGGCGGGATTTGGCGGCAGCCTGTCATTCAGCGTGAAAACGAAAAGCGCGATGGCGCGATATTCTTCGCGTTTCAAAATTCCCGGACTTTGCGGCGGATGCGTGGCTTCGAGAAAATCCGCGAGGCTTTGCAGCGATGAAAATTTTTGCAGGCGTTTTTCGTTTACAAGCGCAGGGACGACGGTCGGGATGGGGAATCCTTCGTCATCCCGCCGCCCAACGTGGCAGCCGCGCGCCCAGCAATTTTGATGATCCGCTTCCCACATGGCGCGAAACGCGTCGGTGAGACCCTGCCCCTGATCGCCATGACAGGGCATACACCAATGCCAGTAGAGATTTTTTCCTAATTCAAATTCGGTTGGGTTTGGCGGCAGAGGCGTTTCGACGAATGGGTCGTATGTTGGCGTGGGAGAAGCGGCGCCTTGCCGCATAATGGGCTTTTCGAGTTGGAAGGCGTAATTGATTAATACGGCAATCAACAGCGGGAGCAGGAGGGCGGTTTTGCGGAAATTTCTCATGCGAAAGACTCGAGAGTCCTAAATTGCGTTTTGATAAATTAAAGCGCAAAATCATTGATGGTTTAAGCGTTTGGTTGTATAGTTGCAAAAGTCCGTCAGGCGGGTTTGAAACGGAACGCCCGCTAAGTTTTCAAAATAGGAGGTCTTCGAATAAAGATCGGCAAGCGGATAATCTCTCCTGGAGGTTAATCTTGCTCGAAAAACTGACGTTCTCTGAACATGCGCGAACCCGTATGGCTCAACGCAAACTCTCTGTAACAGATGTTGAATATGTTGTTAACCATGGAATTAGATACCATAATGCGGGCTGTCTTTTCCGCTTCCTCGGCAAGAGAAATATCCTTGACAAGGGGAAAGAAAGACTCGAAGGCTCTGTCGTTTTACTGGACTCTGATACCGAAACAGTGGTTATAACAGTATATCGCAACCGTTCCGAAGCCGCCAAAGACATTCGTTGCAAGACGAAGTACAACTCATAAGGCGTCTCGTTTTTATGACCTGCCCGTGGCTGGATAAGTAAATAGGACGCTTGCCGATCTTCTTTTGACGATCTCAATAAAAAAGACCTCCGAGTTCTGCAAAACTCGGAGGTCTTTTTGTTTACTGCTCGCTGATACTGATTACTTTACCCTCTCCCATAATTCTTTTGCGATCTTCTCCTGATCCACTGGCAGCGAGTCAACTCTCACGCCGACCGCGTTATAGATCGCATTCGTAATCGCGGGCGTGGTGGGAATGCTGCACACCTCGCCAACGCCTTTCGCGCCATAAGGTCCCGTCGAGACGGGATGCTCCACGATGATCGAAGTGATCTCCGGCGTGAGCATAATGCCCGGCACGCGATAACGCGCAAGATGATCCGTGACCACGTAGCCGTTTTCGACGATGAATTCTTCGGTGAGCGCGTTGCCGAGTCCCATCATCACGCCGCCTTCGACCTGTCCCTGCAAGCCGAGCGGATTGACCGCCGCGCCGACATCGTTGGCAGAGATGACGCGCAACACGCGCACTTCGCCTGTGAGTTTGTTCAACTCGATTTCAGCCGCCTGCGCCGCAAACGAAAATGCGAAGTGCATATCGCCGCCTTGTCCGAGCGGTTTAGTCTTCGGCGCTTCGTACATGTAACGCACGCGCGGCTCTTGACCTGCGGCTTTCATCTCTTTGTAGATATCTGCAAATGTTAATGAATTTCCGTTGACATGCACAACGCCATCTTCAAAGCGGATTTGTTCGGGGCGTACATCATATTTCTCTGACAGCGCAGCGGTGATCTCGTCGCGCAAAGTTTTTGCCGCGAGGCGCGAAGCGTTGCCCGTCACGAAGGTTTGACGCGACGCGGTGGTCGGTCCGCCGTTGGGAGTCAAGTCGGTATCCATCACCAACACTTTGACCTGCGCGGGAGGCACGGACATTTCCTCCGCGACAGCGAGTCGCATGACGGTGACAAGTCCCTGGCCGAGTTCAGCGGCGGAACTTCGCACTTCAAATTTTCCATCTTCATAAAGTTCAACATCCGCGCCAGAGATGTCCGGCGCGCCACCGCCGAGTCCTGTGTTTTTATATGCCGCCGCAAAGCCCCAAGTCTGTACCAAGTGCGGCGTTTCAAGTTCCATGCGCGGTTTAAATAAATCCGCTTGTGGAAGACCTGACACCTGACACATGGCGCTTGACACTTTTTCGATACACTCCATCAACCCAACGGACTCTTTTAATTCCTGGCCCGTATTGGTGATACTGCCAACGTGCAGCGCATTCATGCGGCGCAATTCGATGCGATCCATGCCCAATTTTTCTGCGAGCATATCCATCATGGATTCAACCGCAAACGCAGATTGCGTCACGCCGAATCCGCGGAACGCGCCTGCGGGCGGATTGTTGGTGTACATGGCGTAACAATCTGCGCGGACGTGTTCGATGTCATACGGTCCCGCAGAGTGAGTCGTGGCGCGAGTCAGCACCTTCTCGCCGAGCGACGCATACGCGCCCGTATCGCCATACAATTCGCTTTCAACGGCAACGAGCCGACCATCTTTCTTCGCGCCGATCTTCACGCGGATTTGAGTCGCGTGGCGTTTGGGATGAACGGTCAAACTTTCGTGACGGTCGAATAAAAGTTTAACAGGCTTACCCGTGACGTTTGCCAACAGCGCGGAATGAATCTGCCCCATGATGTCTTCTTTGCCGCCGAATCCGCCGCCCATCAATTGACCGACGATGCGCACGCGGGACTCGTCCCAGCCCAACGCGCGCGCGACTTGCATCCGATCCTGATACGGAATCTGCGAGCCGACGTAAATATTCATTCTGGAGATGACAGTCACCTCCGAGGTGACTGTCATCTCTGGCACGGCGATACTGCACTCCGGTTCGATGAAGGCGTGGTCAGTGGCGGCAGTGTGGAAAACGTGTTCAAGAATAATATCGGACTCCGCAAAGCCTTTGTCCATATCACCTTTACGGACTTTGATGTGCTTCAGCAAATTTCCTTTTTCATGCAACTGCGGCTGACCATCCTGCCGCGCCTGCACCGCGCTGGCAATGACGGGTTGCAAATCAAACTCGACTTCGATTAAGTTCGCAGCGTGTTCGGCAATCTCTTGCGTCTCCGCCGCGACGATTGCCACCGCGTCGCCGACATAGCGCGCGCGTTCGCCAACGCCGACCATCACGGGCCAGTCGTAAATCACAAGCCCATGAGTCTTTTCGCCGGGGATGTCGTCTGCGGTCAAAATCGCCACTACGCCTTTGAGCGCTTTCGCTTTGGAGACATCCAATTTCTTTAAGATTCCATGCGGGATATTTGCGCGGCGGGCTTTGGCATATAACATGCCGTCGAATTTCAGGTCGTCGGTATAGATCGCTTCGCCCGCGACCTTTGCCACCGCGTCGTGACGCAGGTGGGAACGTCCTACCGCTTTGAACTCGTGAATCGAATCGGGGATATGCGTCGGTTTCTTGACAGGCTCGCCGCTGCGTAACGCTTCGGCGGCGGCGATGATCGCGTTCTCGATGGACGGATAGCCCGCGCAACGACAGAGCGTATCCTTCAGCGCAAAGCGGATCGCCTCACGGTCAGGATTCGGATTGCGTTTCAACAGCGCGTACGCGGTCATAATTTGCCCGGGGATGCAGAATCCGCATTGGACAGCGCCATGTTCCACGAAGGCTTCTTGCAGCGGATGAAGTTTCATCTCGTCATGCACGCGCTGGGCAAGTCCTTCAATCGTTGTAATAGTTTTTCCATCCGCGCGTTCGGCGGGATAGACGCAGGACATGATCGGTTCGCCGTCAATCAGCACGGTACACGCGCCGCACTCCGCTTCTTCACAGCCAATTTTTGTGCCGGTCAGATTCAATCGCTGGCGCAGAAGCGTGGAAAGAGTTTCGCCAGACACGGACTCTACAGAATATTGCTTGCCATTAACAGAAAGATTTATGTTTGACATACCAGTAATCCTATTCTGCGCGTTTCCACGCGGTATCGAGAACTTCCTTGAAGAGTCCAGTCACAATATGCTGGCGATAATCTGCGCTGGCTCTTCTGGCGCTGGTGCGGAACTTTGCCTGCGCGAGCAAGGCTTCCACCGTTTCAGCGAAAGATTGATCGTCGAGCGGCTGACCGCGCAGGATATTCTCCGCGTCAGTCGCGCGGAATGGGGTCGCGCCGCCGGGTCCAACCGCGATGTGAATATCCACGACGCGATTTTCTGCGCGGGCGATCCACACCGCGCAATTCAAGATCGGCAGCGCAACGCCTTGCGGACGCATAATCCGCTTGAAGCATGAGGCTTGTCCCTTTTTGATTTGCGGCAGATAAAATCCGACGATGATCTCTGCGCTTTTGTCGAGCGCGGATTTTCCGGGACCAAGAAATAATTCGGCGAAGGGAACGATGCGCGCGCCAGAGATTCCCGCGACTTCGGCTTTCGCGTCCAGCGCGGTGAGCGCGATGGTGCCGTCTGCGGCGGGGAGCGCGTGCGCCACGTTGCCGCCCAGCGTCGCCGTGTTGCGGACTTGCGGTCCCGCGATTAAATTTCCCGCTTCATTCAACGCTTGCGCGTGTTGAATCACCAACGGGTGATTCGCAACCTGATTTACCGAAACCGCCGCGCCGATAAAGAGTTTATCGCCGCGCAGTTCGAGCGCTTTCATCTCGGAGACGAAAGTCAAATCAATTAAAGTGTGAACGGGGGAATGGCGTCCTTGCTTCAAGTCCAACATCAAATCGGTGCCGCCGGCAATGGGCATGGCGGGCTGCGGAGATGTGGTCAGGGCTTGGATTGCCTCCGCAACGGAGGCGGGTCTTTTGTATTCCTGCCAAAGGTTCATAGGTGACGTCCTTTCTTTTTCTAATTGAACGGCGGCGCTTTTCGATGGGGCACAGCCCAACGCCGCTGAAACCA
>JAQTWR010000143.1 GCA_028689195.1 Anaerolineales bacterium
GCCGCGCAAAATGACCCTGCCCAATGATTCGCCCCGCCCCGTTTCGATGGCAATATCAACCGTTTCGCCCGCGACGAAATTGGGACCCAAGCCGATGGTCAGCGGAGCGAGTCCGCGCTGAACTTCGGGCTGCTGGCGTTTTCTCATCCGCGCGTCAATGAGAATTTGCGGACGCAAAAATTCAATCAACGCGGAGAAATCCTGCGCGGTTACGGGAATGACTTTATGTTCTTCGAGAATTTTTTGCAGGCGCGAATTGTCATCCACAAGTTCGGCGCGGACGTTTTCCAATAGCGCGTACCCGTCGAAGACCGCGTCGGCGAAAGCCATTTTGCGGCGCGTGGTTGTCGGCTGCGGCGTTTCGTGAATCGCCGCGGAATATCCCGCCGTAAAGAGCGCGTGAGCCGCCGCCGAGCCGACGTCGTTTGCGCCGCGAATGAGAATGTGATTTGTCATCTTAAAAATATTTGAACCAATACGCGCAAACCGCAATGGACAGGATGACTCCCAACGAGCGCCGCACGCCCGCGCTTGAAAATTTAATCGCGCCGAGTTGACTCCCAATCAACGCGCCGAGCAGCCCGACGACGATGAGCGGAAATCCAAATTCGCCGAAGGCGAGCGTTCCATTTGCGAAGCGCCCTATCAGCCCGCTGACGGAGTTTATGGCGATGAATCCGCCGGCGGATGCGGCGGCTTGTTTCGAGTCGCCCCATTGCATGAGAATAATCAACGGCGAGAGAAAAATTCCGCCGCCGATGCCGATCATGCCTGAAAGCAAACCAATTATCGCTCCCGCAAGCAGCGCAAGGCGGAGGGGAATTTCGCGGGGTTTCCAATCCGCTGATTCAGTTAACGTGGGGAAGAGAATCATCCGCGCCGCAAGATAAGTCAGGACGACGTAAAGCAGGGTCGTATAAGTTTGCTCCGAGAGTTTGATGGTTGCGCCGATGAACGCGGCGGGGACGGACGCGACCAAAAACGGGAGCAGCAATCGCAAACGGAAATATCCCGCGCGCGCATAATTGGTAAATGAAATGGTCGAGACGAAAATATTTAGCGCCAGCGCCGTACTGGACATGACGTTGGAGGGGACGTCAAAAAAATTCATGGCGATCAGATAACCCGACGCGCCGCCAAAACCCGCGCTGGAATACAACGCGGCGACGATGAATACAAGAATGGGGAGAAGAATATTCATAAAAGGAATCTCGCTTTATTTGATTATAGCGGGTGTTATATAATGAAACGAAAACCAAGCCATAAAGGAATGACGACATGAAACGAGAAATCCATGCCCCGCAGGGAACGCAATTGACGTGTAAGAACTGGCAGATCGAAGCCGCGTATCGCATGATCCAAAATAATCTCGACCCGCAGGTTGCTTTCGACCCCGATAATTTAATCGTTTACGGCGGACGCGGACGCGCCGCGCGGAATTGGGAATGTTACGACGCGATTCTCGACTCGCTGAAAAATCTCGACCCCGACGAAACTTTACTGGTGCAATCGGGGAAACCTGTGGCGATTTTCCGCACGCATACGGACGCGCCGCGCGTGCTCATCGCAAACAGCAACATCGTTCCGCATTGGGCGACGCAGGAAAACTTCGACAAGTGGGAAAAAGAAGGTTTGATCATGTACGGGCAGATGACCGCCGGCAGTTGGATTTACATCGGCACGCAGGGAATTTTGCAAGGGACTTATGAAACATTCGGCGCGTTGGCGCGACTCAACGGGTGGGGAACGCTGAAAGGAAAGTTGGTTCTCACCGCGGGACTCGGCGAAATGGGCGGCGCGCAGCCGCTGGCAATTACGATGAACGAAGGCGTGGGCGTGATCGTGGAAGTGGATCGCTGGCGCGCGGAGCGGCGCTTGTCGCTGCGTCAAGTGGACGCGGTCAGCGATAGTATTGAAGAGGCGATGACTCTCGCGGAAGAAGCGATGAAAGCGGGCAAGGGAAAATCCATCGCGCTGGTTGGAAACGCGGCGGAAGTTTTGCCTGAGTTACTCGCGCGCGGCGTTGTCCCCGATGTGGTCACGGATCAAACATCCGCGCATGACGTGATGTATGGATACATCCCCGCGGGGCTGACTTTGGAGCAGGCGAGCGAATTGCGCGTGAGCGATCCCAAAGCATACGAACAACGCGCGATGGATTCCATGTCGACGCATGTTAAAACCATGCTGGCGTGGAAAGAAAAAGGCAGCGTCGTTTTTGATTATGGAAATAACTTGCGTCAACGCGCATTAGATAATGGCGTGAGCAACGCGTTTGAATATCCGGGCTTTGTGCCCGCGTATATTCGTCCGCTGTTCTGCGAAGGCAAGGGACCGTTCCGCTGGGTGGCGCTTTCCGGCGACCCCGAAGATATTTACAAGACCGATCAAGCCATGCTGGAGTTATTCCCCGAAGACGATCATCTGCGCCGCTGGCTGGTAATGGCGCGCGAGCAAGTGGAATTTCAAGGACTGCCCGCGCGCATTTGCTGGCTGGGATACGGCGAGCGCGCGAAGGCGGGACTCAAACTCAATGCGATGGTGGCGAGCGGAGAACTCAAAGCCCCGATTGTGATCGGACGCGACCATTTGGACTCTGGCTCGGTGGCGAGTCCCAACCGCGAAACCGAAGCGATGAAAGACGGCTCGGACGCAATCGCGGATTGGCCATTACTTAACGCAATGGTCAACGCGGTCAACGGCGCGACGTGGGTCAGCATCCATCACGGCGGCGGAGTTGGCATCGGATACAGCATCCACGCGGGGCAGGTCATCGTGGCGGATGGAACGCCCGAAGCCGCGAAACGAATCGAGCGCGTGTTGACTACAGACCCGGGCATGGGCGTTGTCCGTCATGTGGATGCGGGCTATGACGAAGCAATCTCATTTGCGAAAGCCAACGGCGTCAAAGCGCCGATGATGAAGTAATAATATTCGTCATTGCGAGCCGCATAGCGGCGAAGCAATCTCCTCATTGGCACGGGGATTGCTTCGCCGGGCTGCGCCTTCTCGCAATGACGGGAGGCGGACACATGCAAACCATTTATTTAGACGGTACAAGTTTAACTTTCGATCAAGTGTACGCAGTTGCATACGGACAGCCGAACGCGCCGCGCGTGGAGATTAGCGACGCGGCAAAAAAACTCGTCACGCGCGCGGCGGACGCGGTGCAGACCTTGCTTTCGCGCGGAGTCATCGCGTATGGAATCACAACGGGCTTCGGCGCGTTCAAAGACAAAATCATCCCGCCCGATCAAGTGGAGAAACTTCAACGCAACATTTTGGTCAGTCACGCGGTTGGCGTTGGAAACCCGTTCGATATTGCGACGACTCGCACCATTATGTTGATTCGCGCGAATACATTATCACGCGGACATTCCGGCATTCGCCTCTCCACGCTGCAACTGCTGATTGATATGCTCAACGCGGGCATTCATCCCATCATCCCCGAAAAAGGATCGCTCGGCGCGAGCGGCGACCTCGCTCCGCTGGCGCACATGGCGCTGCCCATCATCGGCGAAGGGATTGCGGAATATCAAGGCGAAGTCATTTCGGGCGCGGATGCGTTCAAATGCGCGGGGCTTTCATCCATAAAACTCGCGGCGAAGGAAGGACTCGCGCTCACAAATGGAACTTCGGTAATGACCGCGCTCGGCGTGCTGCAAACCATCCGCGCCGAAAGATACAGCCAGACCGCCGACCTCGCGGGTTGTTTGAGTCTCGAAGCGTTGAACGGCACCGACCTCGCGTTCGATGAGCGCATTCATAATCTGCGTCCATTTCCGCGCCAGAAGGAGTGCGCGAGTTATTTACGAAGTTTGTTGAAGGACAGCGAATTTACGCGCGAACATGAATCGTTGAATGTGCAGGACGCATATACGCTGCGCTGTATGCCGCAAGTTCATGGCGCGATCCGCGATGCGATTGCGTATTCGCGCTGGGTGTTTGAAATCGAATTGAACGCCGTCACCGATAATCCGCTGATTTTTATTGACGACAAAACGGGCGAAATTTCCGTGTTATCAGGCGGAAACTTCCACGGCGAGCCGCTGGCGATTGCGATGGATTATCTCGCGTTCTCCGTCGCCGAGTTGGGGAATATCTCGGAGCGCCGCATCATGCGCCTGACCGACGAATGTTCCAACACGCACGCGCTGCCTGCATTTCTTACAAAGGAAGGCGGATTGAATTCGGGATTTATGATTCTGCAATACACCGCCGCCGCGCTTGCGACGGAAAATAAAGTATTGGCGCATCCCGCCAGCGTGGATACGATTCCCACGTCCGCGAATGTGGAGGATCACGTCAGCATGGGCGCGACGGCGGCGCTCAAACTGCGCGGCGTGATTGACAACGTGGAGCGGATTCTTTCCATCGAGTTGATGTCTGCGGCGCAGGGAATTGACTTCCGCAAGCAGGTCATCGGCGCGGAGAAAAAACTCGGCGCAGGGACTCGCGGCGCGTACGCGCTCATCCGCGAACATATCCCGTTTATAGAATCCGATACGGTGATGTATGGTTACATGGAAACCATGCGGAAACTCGTGGCAGATGGCGAAGCGGCGAAGGCTGCGCCTTGATGGTTTGCCTTATGCCGTAATCGCGCGCTGTAAGATTATGGCATAAGGCGGTTTGACTGATTTGAAATTTCAAGTAGAATGTAGACAATAAGCGTCCGATTTGTTGGCGGCAGGGAGAGTGAGTATAATAAATTACGAGCTAGGTTGAAGCGCAGTTTGCCTTTTTAGGAAAATATCCCATGACCTTACCGCTCCATTCCCAATCAGATACTTTGCGCGCTTGGCGCTTGAATGCGTTGAGTTGGATTTTGCGCGGACAAATTGCCTTTTGGCTTCTGGCTTTTTTTGCGGGGACATGGAACGCCATTCAATCGTATCGAGAAGAAGCGTCGAAAACTCCACACGCAGCCGAAGCGCTGGCGGTGGTTGTTACGCTTTACTTCCTCGTCGCCGCGTCTATGGCTTTGATTACTTTTTGGCGCAAACTTGGATACGCCCTGCGCGTTTCGATTATGCTGGGCGTGTATTACTTTGTCGGCGTTTTGCAATTTAACCTTTCGGCGTTGAGCGGCGACTCGCGCGTTTTTCTTTTTGCCTTCGCGGTGTTGGCAGCGGTCTTTCTCGATATGCCCTATAACTTTCTCGCGCAGGCGCTGGCGCTCTTTACTTTTGCGCTGATGGGCTGGCTGAACGTATCGGGCGTTATCAATATTCCCGACGAGCGCGAACTTAACGCGTCCGATCCTTCCGCGTGGATCAGCGGCGGAATCGTTTTTACGCTGTTGAGCGTTTCCATCTCGCTGGCGGTCTCTTACCTGTTGCGCTCGTTTTCCAACAACCTGAAAAAAATTGACGGCGCCCTGCAAAACGAACAGCGCGCCGCCGCTTCGCTGCGTTTATTGAGCGACGTAAATCAACTCATCGTGCGCGAACACAACGCCCAACGCCTGTTCGACGAGGTCTGCCGCATGATCGTCAATGGCGGTTACGCTTACGCCTGGGCTGGAAGGTTGCAAAACGCCTCGGACACGCTCGACGTTCTTGCCCGCGCGGGCGCGCCGATTGCGTCGGCGGATATAGACCTGACGCGCGCGGAATGCGCTTTGAAAGCCCTGCGCAGCCGCGAATGTATGCTTATCTCCTCGCAGGCCTCGAAGGATATCTGCCGCTCATGCGCGATGCTTTCCATCCTGCCAAAACGCGCCGCGCTGGCGCTCCCGATTCAACGCGAGAAACGATTGTTTGGCGTGTTGGTTGTCGCCCGCGATTCCGCCGACACGCTCTCCGAAGAAGAAACGCGCCTGCTTCAGGAGTTGGCGGACGATTTGGCGTACGCCCTTGAAAATATCGAAACCGAAACCCAGCGCCGCGCTTTGGCGGAGAGCGCCGCGTCCTTGCTTACCGCGCAGGACGAAAATTCCTTTTGGCCCCTTACCCTCGATTCTGTGCGCGCCATTTTGCGCGCCGACCGCGCCGCCATTTATATCTACAATCACGGGCTCGACCGAATCTCTTGCCCTTATTCATCGGGTTTATCGCAGGAATATGTCGAGGAAATCAACAGCCGTTTCCGCGAAATTCCCGGCTCGTGCGTGCTGCAAAACGCCCAACCGCTTTCGGTGAATGATTCCAATACCGATCCGTTTGTCGCGCCCCTGCGTTTGTTGATGCGGCGCGAGGGAATTCGCTCGTACGCGATCTTCCCGCTCTTTTCCGCTCAAAAACTGATGGGGGCGTTTGTGGCGTACCGTAACAACCTGATTCCCTTTACCCAACCCGATATGGAAGCCGGACAAACGCTGGCGCACCTTGTAGCAACGTCCCTGCAAAACGCGCGCCTGTTTGCCGAGACGCGCGTCAAAGCCGCCGAGCAAGCCGCGCTCTATGCCGCCGCGCAGGATATGGCTTCGAGCCTCTTGAATCCGCCCGCTTTGCTCAACACGTTTGCGACTCATCTTGCCACCGTGTTGGACGCTACCAGCGTGTATATTCTCGCGCTTGATTCGGAAGGCGAAAACTTCACGGTTTTAGCCGAATACTGGAGCGAATCCGCCAGCGCGATGGAACGCAAACCCGATTTGGGGCGCGTTTATCCCGCAATTGATTATCCGGGTCTCTTGCGGTTTTTGCGCTTCCGCAAAGTGTTTCTTTCAAACGTGGATGATTCGGGACTCAACGAATACGAGCGGGGCGAATTTTTCGAATATGGCATTCAAACAAAATTGTTCATTCCGCTTGTGGCGCAAAACCGACTTGTGGGACACGCCGAAATTTGGGAAAGCCGCCGCCGGCGCGAATTCACCCAGAACGAAATCAACCTCGCTCAGGCGCTGGCGTATTACGCCGCGAACGTTATTCACACCACCGACCTGTTCGCCGAACTGGAGCGCTCTTACGACGCGACGCTTTCGGGCTGGGCGCGCGCGCTCGAATTGCGCGATAAAGAAACCGAGGATCATACCCGC
>JAQTWR010000144.1 GCA_028689195.1 Anaerolineales bacterium
GTGCGCGTCGCCTTGACGTTGGTCACGCCAGCAATCTAAATCACATTTGGAATGATGATGACTAATACCACCGCTGCCGCAATCTCCACTTCCGCAGTAGGTTTGATGACCTGTTGGGTCGGTATATTTTAAAGGATTATTTCGCACATAGGAATAGCGATCGTAATCTTGAGGGTTGTAGGGGTCTGGTACAATGCTGTCAGGCTGGGTAAAGTGGTTAAGATAAGGGTCATAGAATCTTGCGCCGTAATACATGAGCCCAAAGCCTTCCGTCACTCCCGCAGTGGATGGGTCGTCCATATAGGAATATTGCCCGGTGAACGTTTGGCGAGTCAACGCATAGGCGGAGGGGATGATCTCAGGGTCAGAACTTTTCCACGTGTAGCGGATTTCGCCCCAGATTTCAAAGACCTGACAGGTTTCACCATGCAGCGAGCCGATTTAGAGCCACGAATCAAAGCCGCGCTGGTTGATTAAGGCGCTGCGGAAACCTGTCAGGTATGCTGCCTGTGCGCGAGAAAGTTTTGAGTTGGCAGCCCATCGACGTCATAGGCGTACGTATTGCCGCCCATGCTGGAAACAGCACAGTTGCACGCATGATGTAACATTAGGGCACTTTAACTTTAAGCGAGCTTAAAACGTTTTTGCCGTCTGTCAAGTGGATTTCATAAAATCCTGTAGAAAGACGAGTATTCATATGAATTACAATATTTCCATTAGTGATCCAAATTGTTTCATGATACATCGGGGGTTCAAGGAAATCTTGCTTGCCATTGTAAATATTAATCCGTATTTGTCTGTGAATATCCTTAGTGGCAGAATTAACTTGTGTACATATATCAAACGGTCTATCTGCCACAATATTAGCATGGCGTATTTCATCTTTTACCTTTTCGCAAACAAAAGAGCTTTTCAGAACAAAATAAACGGGTTTCGATGCAGGCGAAAAAGAAAGAGCCCACTTTAGTAAAATGATTAGAACGATAAACACCACAAAGATAATAAGGCTATTATCTTTAATAATTTTTGTTTTTATGTGCGTTTTCATAAATTTACCTACCAAAATGAAAAAATATTTTTGGCGAACGAATAACTTAGTCCGCCTTGAAACGAAAAATCTGCGCCATTAGGAATGGCATTACCACCAAAGACAATGCTGTTTTCGCTTGTGTACATCAATCCCTCATCAAGTGTAAATACAGGCTTGCCATTAGCCAAATCAATACTTACTGCTTTCTCTCCGCCAGCAAGCAATCCCATATCTAGATTGCCAGATACAGAGCCGTCAACTTGTGTCCCAGATAAAATACCTTCAAGGTTTTCTACATCACTTGGTATACCATGGGCGTTTGACGTGCCAAAATTGACGTTGCCCTCTATTCCAGTAGGGGATCCAGCATAAATAAATCCCCCTACTGTTACTACTTTGTATAATTCGCCTTCTTTCCAATCCATCATGTAATCTTCCTGATAAGAAACACCACCTTCGCCACCATACCCTGCCTGTCCACTATATCCCCAATGAACACCAAAAACGGGCTTTGTTTTAGGTTGAGCCCACCCGCCTAGAATAAATTCGGCAGTTTCTCGATTTTGTTGCTGTTTCTGACCAGTCTGATCATATTCTAAACTGGCTAGTTTTTTAGCATTATCAGCTCGGATTATAGGATCATCTTCGTAACAATCATCGCTTCCCTCACCACAGCCTGCTACGGGGACATGTCCTGACGGATCGTTAAATCTAACAGGGTTGTTATTTGCATACGCATACCGATCCAACCCCTGCGCTCCACTTGGGACAATCGAATCCGCCTGAGCCATGCGTCCATTGTAAGGGTCGTAAAAACGTGACTGATAAAACATCAACCCAAAGCCCTCGCTCACCCCGGACGTGGAGGGATCGTCCATGTAGGAATA
This sequence comes from Anaerolineales bacterium, assembly GCA_028689195.1. Lineage (GTDB taxonomy): Bacteria > Chloroflexota > Anaerolineae > Anaerolineales > Villigracilaceae > Villigracilis. Next base: position 1,918 of record JAQTWR010000144.1, read on the forward strand.
TTGTCCCGTGAACGTTTGGCGAGTCAACGCATAGGCGGAGGGGATGATCTCAGGGTCAGAACTTTTCCACATGTAGCGGATTTCGCCAAAGGGTTTGTCCCACAAGGGCGCTTCGCAATATCTCATTGCGAAAATTTTACCTTACAAGACCATCTACGAATACCCAAAGATGGGTCTCGCCATTCGATTATTCGTGAAAAATTCGTGGATGGTTTCATGACGTTGAAGTCCTACCAGTATTTCCGCGCGTGAGAAGGTTTTGAGTTGACGATCATCTTAAAGATGACTGTCAACTGGTTTGCCCACTTACAAGACCCCATTCCCATTAATAATAGATGACGGTCACTTGCCAAGTGACCGTCATCTTGTTACGCAGAAGCCTTTGCCTTGCGGACGGGGCGTTTGCGTTCGCTCTTGCGGATGCCGCCCGCCATTTCGTATTGACTGCTGTCTTTGCCATATTTCGCCGCGACGCCGGTCAACATGCGTTCGTTGAGGTCGCGCAGGGCTTTCTCGGCGGAGAGGACGGCGTTATAGGCTTCGTCCACTTGGGAGAGCAGGGTATTGTAGACGCCGAGTTTTGCCTGACAATCGCTGACTTCTGCCTGAAACGCGGCGACGGTCAAACCGCTGCCCAAATCCAGCGCGGGATCAATCGAAACGAGCGCGGACAGCCGCTGCTGGGCTTTCTCGACGATGGGGGACACTTTCTTTTGACGTGCCATGATGGAATTCTCCTTTTGGGGTTGAAATATGTTCCTGTTACAAGGGAACCAGAACCTATTATAAAGAAAACGGTTCTGGTTGTCGAGTAACTTGTTCTAATCATAAAGGAAATGGTTATATTTACAGAGTAGTGAGTTCTCGTTGCAAAGGAAGGAGTTCTAGTTACAAAGGAAATGGTTCTGTTTATCGAGTAATGTGTTCATATTGCAAAGGAACGTGGACTTAATTTGAAAAAGACCTGACAGATTTCCATAGAGCCTTAATCAACCAGCATGACTTTGCTTTACGGAATCCGAATCGACTCGCTACACGGTGAAACGCTTCGGCAGGCTCAACGCACCGCCTGTCAGGTCTGTGCTGCCTGCGCGTGAGAAGGTTGCCATGCCTTATTTTACTTTACCTATTTGTCCATGTTTTAATTATTTTTCCTGTATATGGGTCTATATGGATTTCAAACAATGTTGTGGAGTGGTTTATAAGCGGGCCGTAATATATTACATCCCAATTTTCATCCAAATAAAGACCCAAAGTACATTTGTTTTGGATAGATTGACGCGCCGCCTTGCCGCCGTTTTCTTCCGCTATCCTGAGAGCGTCGTTGGCTGTGATTTTTAGATCGCTCAGATAATATTCGTTATCTCCAAAAAGAGGTCGGGGATGTGTGGCGCCGCCACTCCCCCAAGATGCAGTACCATCTGGCAGGGATATTTCTATCACGCGTGAACTATAGCGAAACTCTTCCTGATAGATCAGTTGGTCAAAAATAATTTTGGCGTCTTCAAACCCAACGGGGTTTTCTTCACACGCTCTGTGAAAGACCATTCTATTTATGGTCCAATTTCTATGTCCTTCCTTCCATTCAAATTCGAATAGCGCAAAAGCAACTTTCAGATATTCTGACTGTGTCCATTTTAAATTATCGCTCGTGTTTGAATTGGGAATCTGCGTAGTTTCAGGCAAGAATATCGGGGATTGCCCGCTGTCAATGGATTTAAGGATTGTGCTGGCGTCAATTTTATAACTACCTGAGTAGGGATAACCTGGAGGGGGTCTTGAGGGGTCAGGAATGCTGTCTGGGTTGAAAACAATCCCGAACAGACCGCACCAAGTTGTAATCAAAAGCGCGGATAGGATAACGATAATTGCTTTTTGTACAGTGTTTTTATTTATCATTTTCATTTTACTATTAATCTTTCAAGATAATTCCAGTCAAACTCTGGGTGTGCGTCCCTGAAATCAGAATCAACGCCACTAAGAAAGGCGGAGAGGGTGCCGTCAGAACCGTTTAATATTTGATCCAATTGGTCACCTTCATAAAAATCACCAAGATACGCCTTCCAGTTAAACGTGCCATCTGAAGAAGTGTACTTCTTGGTTCCAATTGCATTTTTCAGGTCTTTGTAATTGTGGGCAGTGATCTCGCCGTTGGCTGCCAACACTGCGACCATCATCATATCTGTTGCGGTGCAACGACCAGCCGCGCACACATTTTGCAAGCCGAAAGAAATTTTCCTAGCCATGCCAGCCTTTGCGACACTATCATAGTGTTGGTCAAGTCCGAATAAGCCCACCGCTAGCCCCCGGTCACCATCCCAATCCCCATATCCCTTCGTTTCACAATCAGAACCAGGGTCACATACCTCAGTTCCATAAGCTGCGTTCATTTGCTCATCGCTGATTTTTGCTGATCCCTTACTGTCGTAGCTATCTCGGAATATTTCGTCTGGGTATATCCAACCAGCCCGTGTCGGGACGCCAGCGTTGAATAAAGGGGCAAACCCCCAACTTTGTTGATGAATACCAGCAGTTACCATTACAGTAAGGTAAGGATTTATTCTACATGCATAATCAGTTAGATCGTCACAATGTCCAGTAGGATCCGTATGGTTGACTGGATTATTACTAACGTACGCATACCTATCCAACCCCTGCACTCCCCCAGGGACAATCGTATCCGCTTGAGCCATGCGTCCAGTGTAAGGATCATACCAGCGAGCGTTGTAGAACATCACCCCAAAGCCCTCCACCCCCGCAGTGGATGGGTCGTCCATGTAGGAATATTGCCCGGTGAACGTTTGGCGAGTCAACGCATAGGCGGAGGGGATGATCTCAGGGTCAGAACTTTTCCACGTGTAGCGCACTTCGCCAAAGGGTTTATATCTCATCTCGGAGATTTTACCTTATAAGACCGCCCACGAATCAAAATCACGAATAAACGACTCGCCAATATTTCCGCGCGTGAGAAGGTCTTGAGTTGACAGTCATCTTAAAGATGACTGTCAACTACGCCCATACAAAACCATCCATCTCGATTCTTAATCTCCCAATTCCCCAATCCCTAACTTATAATCTCCCCATGCGATACGACTTATGCCTCCCGTGGTACTGGGAATACGACGACGTTTTTGCCCGAATGGTGGAACGCGCCTGCATCGAGCAGGGCGTCTCGCTTTGGCAGATTAGACCCGACAACCTGCTCGAATCAATCACCGCGCTGTACAAAGGAATCACAACCTTCAAGACCCTTCTGCATCGCGGACAGGGCGAAGCGACTTTTGATCCGATTCCGCGCTGGGCGAAAGAATTCGGCGCGCGCCGCATCAACCCCGCGGAACTCTCCCTCTGGTCGGAAGATAAAGCCACCATGCACCTCGAACTCATCGCCAGCGGATTGCACACCCCCTACACCGTTTTGCTTGCGCCGTTTTTAGAGCAGCCCGTCATCCCGCCCATTGACCTCGCGCCGCTCGGCGAACATTTCGTCATCAAACCGTCCAACGAAGGCGGCGGGGAAGGCGTAATCATGGGCGCGACTTCAATGGATGAAATCTTGCAAGCGCGGATGGAATTCCCCGAACAGAAGTATTTGATTCAAGCGCACGTCGCGCCGCGCATCATCGAAGACAAGCCCGCATGGTTCAGGGTTTTTTACGCGAACGGAGAAACCTAGCCGTGCTGGTGGGACCCTGAGACGCATATCTACAAAAATATCGAGGCGGAGGAAAATCTCCGCTACGGGCTGCACAGTTTGAAGGGAGTCGCGCAGCGCGTCGCTTCCATCTGCAAATTGGATTGGTTCAGCACCGAAATCGCGCTGACCGACGAATTCATCGTGGTAGATTACGTCAACGACGAAATAGATACGCGCGTACAATCGCAGGCGTTGGACGGCGCGCCCGACGAAGTAATGAACGGTATCGCAAAACAACTTGTAAAAATAGCAAAGGAAAATTTATAAATGAAACCGCGCGCAAGAGATTTAGGGATTCCATTTGACGGGGCGACGGGAACACAAAACGCAATCACCGACGTAGCAGGCGTCACGGTCGGATACGCCACCGTAATCGAAGGCGATTCGGCGCGGACGGGGGTCACGATTATTCATCCGCGCGGAAAGAAAGACTACATGCCCGTTTATGCGGGCGTTCATTCGTTCAACGGCAACGGCGAGATGACCGGCGCGGCGTGGGTGGAAGAAGGCGGCTTGCTGGAAGGTCCCATCGGCATTACAAACTCGCACAGCGTCGGCATTGTGCGCGACACCATCATCGCGTGGCAAATCAAGAATAACGCCATGTTCCAAAAATGGTCGCTGCCGATTGTGGCAGAAACGGCGGACGGCTGGCTGAACGACATGAATAGTTTTCACGTCAAGGAACGCCATGTGATGAGCGCGTTGAATTCCGCGAAGAGCGGCGCAATCGAGGAAGGCAATGTCGGCGGCGGGACGGGGATGTTGTGTTACGAATTCAAAGGCGGCACGGGAACGTCTTCGCGCAAACTGCCCGATAAATTCGGCGGCTGGACGGTGGGCGTTTTGGCGCAGTGCAATTTCGGCAGGCGTTATCAACTGACCATTGCGGGAGCGCCGATTGGCAAATATTTATTAGACGGCGCGCCGTTTACAAACGGGGAAAATCCATTCAAGCAGGATGACGGCTCGTTGATCGTCATCGTCGCCACCGACGCGCCCGTCCTTCCTTATCAATTAAAGCGGCTGGCAAAACGCGCAACGCTCGGCATGGCGCGCACGGGTTCGCTGGGCGGAAACGGTTCAGGCGATATTTTCCTCGCGTTTTCAACCGCGAATGAAAGCGCGACGCGCTGGGACGAAAAGGGATTGTCGAATATTCAGGTGTTATCCAACGACTTCCTCGACCCGATTTTTTCCGCGACCGTTTTTGCAACGGAAGAAGCGATCATCAACGCGATGGTCGCGGCGGAAGATATGGTCGGGCATAATCAAGTGGACGCGAAAGCCCTGCCGCACGACGAAGTAAAACGTCTTTTGAAAGAATACAACAGGCAATACAACAAA
>JAQTWR010000145.1 GCA_028689195.1 Anaerolineales bacterium
TACAGGAGAAAGCATGTCCATCCACCCATCGCGTTTTGAACAAATGACGGCGCTGACCGATTTATTTTTGGGGATTTTTGCAAGTTACGCGGTCGTAAAACTTATTCCGCTCGCGGACTTCAAATCACAAGTTTGGCGGTGGGCTTTTGCGCTGCTTGCCATCGCTTCGTTTCTCGGCGCGCTCGCGCATGGAATCGCGATGCCGCAAAAAACGAACGCCCGAATTTGGGCGCCGTTAAATTTATCGCTGGGACTCGCGCTGGGATTATTCGTCGTCGGCGCGGTATTCGATTTCAGCGGCGAAGAATCCGCGCGGACGATTCTCCCCATCATGCTGGCGCTCGGCGTGATTTTTTTCCTTGTCACAATTATTTTCCCCGATACGTTTTTAACCTTCATCATCTACGAAGGCGCTGCGATGCTTTTTGCTTTGGGCGTATATGTTTTTCTGTTTTATAAAAACATCTCGCCCAACGCGCAATGGATGGCGCTTGGCGTTCTTATTACTATCGTTGCGGCGGTCGTTCAAGCCGTTGGGCAAGCGGGAAAATCCATGCTGTGGTATTTCGATAATAACGGCATGTTCCACTTGATTCAGATGATTGGGTTGGCATTTTTGTTTATGGGGTTGGGGATTCTGTAACGCGACATTTATGTCGCATTGCTTTGTGCGGCGACATAAATGTCGCGTTACGGTTGCGCGCGCGCGATTTTTTCCATTGGCAATAAACTTGCGTAGATAAATTCATGCGTCGGGACAGAAACGCTCAACGCGCGCGCCATGCGAATCAATGCGCCTGTTTGCGCCTCGAGTTCCGAAGGTCTGCCCTCCATAATATCCTTTTGCATCGAAGCGAGCATGTTCGGCGGAGTTTTTTCAATGCGCTTCATCACGGCTTGCACAGACGCTTCGTTCAACGCGACGCCGCGCGCATTTGCCACAAGAACGACTTCCTCCAATGCGCGGCGGAACATGGCGCGGGATTCGGGAATTGCGCGAAACACGCCGATGGGTTGGCGGGTGACCGCGCCCACGCCGCTGAACGCGCAGATGAGCATATATTTCTCCCACATGGCAAGTTCAATATCTTCATGCGCTTCGGCGGTAACGCCTGAAACTTTTTTGAAAACGTCCAGCAATTTTGAAACGCGCCCGCTTTTAGATTTATCCAATTCGCCAAACGCGATGTACGGGTCAATGGCAACATGCCGAATGTGTCCCGCGCCCGCGATAAACGCGCTGATACGGCACAAGCCGCCGATGACATGCTCGCGCCCGAACGCGGCGACGAGCGCGTCGATATGTTCCATGCCGTTCAGCAGCGGAAGGATGATCGTCCCCTCGCCCGCCAGCAGAGTCATTTGCCGAATCGCGTCGTCGAGCTGCCAGGCTTTTACGGCGAGCAGAATCACATCGGGGCGTTGAATCGCTTGAAGGGAGTCTGTCGCGCGCGCGGGGCGCACGAGAAAATCTCCGTTGATAGAATCAACTCGAAGACCGGAATCCAAAATCGCGGCGAGATGATTCCCCCGCGCAATGAAAGTCACATCTTCGCCCGCTTGCGCGAGCCTGCCGCCGAAATATCCGCCGACGCCGCCTGTTCCTAAAATTGCAAATTTCATTTGATAAACTCGTTTTATGTTTTTTAATATTTTTAAATGTCGCCCTGAGCGACAGCGAAGGGTCTTGATAATATCCTCAAGATTCTTCGCTTCGCTCAGAATGACATTTGCAAGGAAATTTATTCAACATAAATCTCGACGTGCTCGCCGTCTTCTTCATCCACCACGTCTATGATCTTGCCGGTCACGCCCATGCGCAGCGCGTCCATCACGTTAGACATATCCACGCCTTCGACTTCGGGCGCGAAGTGCGCGCCGATTTTCATGCCCGCATCTACCAACGCCAGCGGAATTTGCACAGAGGCTTTCGAGCGTCCCGTGCGCGTGTCGGTCACGCGGATTCGCAGCCAGCGCGCGGCGGCGCCCGATGGATTTTGCGGAACGGGAATTCCCTTGCGCGGCTCGCTTAACGCCGCAAGTAATTTCGCGCCGTCGTCGGCGCTGATTTTGCCCTCTTCGATCATTTTCAAAATCTTCATGCGTTCTTCTATATTTGCCATGTCACACCTCATCCTATAAATACTTGCACGCGCTCGCCGCCTTCGTCGCTTTCATCCACATTGATTATCAGCGGTTCGTTGACTGATTTTGTCGTCGAGATTGCCGCGAGAATTTCATCCACGTTTGTTTTCTTTAGCCCGTCAATGCGCGCGCCGAAATTTTTCAAAAACCAGCCGATCAATCCCAGCGGGAGCGGGAGCGCAATCGTAATATTGCGCGGAAAATCGTTTTGATTCGAACGGTCAACATTCACATACAGCCAGCGCGAAGTTTGACCGCCCGCGCCCAACGCAATTAATAAAATGCCGAGCGTCAACGGCATACTTAAGCAAAAGAACCAGAAGTTCAACCCCGAATTTTGTTGGATGGAAAACATAGCCCACGCGATTAAAACCGTCGAGACGATTCCCACCCAAAGCGGGATTAACGCGAAGCGCGTCGCGCGTTTTCGTACTTGATCGAATTCCGAAGCGCGCGTTTTTTCATCCGACCACGAATTTGATTCCGCATCCAGAATTTCGATTTCCGCGTTATTTTCATCCAGCGGGCGCATTAGATTCGCGGCTTCTTCCGCGTTGATTTTTCCATCCGCGACCATTTGCAAAATCTGTTTGCGTTCTTCGGCAGACATTACGCATCTCCTTCCAACGCAGACAGCAATTTTTCGGCGTCTTCCGCGCTGATTTTTTTATCTTGCAGCATTTTCAAAATGACAAGACGTTCCTCGTCGGAAACCCGAGGCTTGGAAGTCGGCGCGCCTTTTGGAGATAAATCCCAATTCCAACGTCCGGCGCGCACGTTGACTTTCGCCTCGGCGCGGCGCGCGTGTTCAACCTGACGCGAAATGCGTTCGCCAAATCCGGACCAGTCCATGCCAATCCCCGCGAAGTTGCCGAAATCTTCCGCGGATTCTCCCGCGTTGGCTTGGTTCGTCACGCGAATATCGCCGCCGGCGTTCAATGTCACCAGCGCAGAACCGTTTCCAAGCGTGATGACGCGCGAGGTTGCGTCGTCGTCGCGCTGGACGCCTTTCCATTCAACGTCAATTTCGTCGGCGTTGAGCGTCAGCGTGGCGTTGGCTTTCGGCGGCATGACGAGCAAAATATCATCGCCGGCGGTAATCGAATACGAATTGCCCGCCTGCGGATTGAGATACAGCACAACGTCTTCGGCGACGTTGGCGCTGACGTTTCCGCGCGCGTCGCGCAGGGCAAGATCGTCCGCGACGGATTCGAGCGTGACGTTACCGTCCACGTCGCGGATGGAAACGTCGCTGCGCGCGCTTTTGACGAACACGTTTCCCTTCGCGCCGCGCAGACTGAAATCGGATTCAATCGCGTCAATCGAAACAGAATCCACGTCGCGGATGGATAAATCGCCCGCGATGTTTTTCAATTCCACGCCGCCGGTCACGCCGCGAATAGACGCGTCGCCTTCGATGCGCTGAATAGATATTGAAGCAAGTTTTGGAACGCGTAAAGAAAGGTCGCCGTCGGAAGAGATGGTCGCCCGCTCGCCATCCTGTTTGTATTGTATTTCCTCGTCATCGCCTTTTAGCAGAATATCCTCCCCCTCCCAGCCGACGAGGCTCAAGTCGCCGCCGACATTTTCAATAAAAATTTTGGGGCTGCGCCCCGCAGAAATTGTCTTGGACATGGCGTTATTCCTCTTCTCCGCGCAATAAACGCGTGGCTTCTTCGGCGCTGATTTTGCCCGCGCTCAAATCTTCGAGAATGGCGTTGCGTCGTTCCTGAGTAATCTCGGCGACGGGTTCGTCCTTGCCGGGTTCGTATCCCAAGGCGCGGATGACTTCATGCAAGCGATTGCGAATGGTGGGATACGAGAGCGCGAGTTCCTGTTCCATGCGATTGATTTTGCCTTCGCAGCGGACAAAGGTAAACACAAACGAAACCTGCTCTGGCGTGAGGTTTGCGAAATGCCCCGAAGCAAAATGCCCTTCGATGGACGTATCGCACGATATGCAGTGCAGACGGGTAACTTCCAATTCAGATTGACAGATTGGGCAGCGGGTAGGCGCTGGTCTCATAGGGGTACTCCTTTTTATTCGGTACCGCGACATTTATGTCGCTTTTGGCGCGAGATAAATCTCACGTTACATTAATTAATTCGACGCAATGACTTCAGGCAAAGATTCTAAAGTTTGAATTTCCTTGCCTTTTACGCGATATAACGCGAGGAAACAAAACGTCGACGCCATGCCGACCGCGCCAGCCGCATACCAAAGCAGATGGGGATTCGGACCGTCCATAATCAGCCCCGCGAGGTATGGTCCTACCGCGAAGGGAATTCCCCACGAAAACCCCGAGACCGCCATGTAACGTCCGCGCATTTCTTCGGGCGCGAAGGCTGCCACCAGCGCTTGCGAGACGGGCGAGACAATCATCTCGCCGATGGTGATAATCACCATTGCGACGATAAACATTGCATAAGCGGAAACAAATCCATACATCGAGAAGCCGATAACGTACAGAAAAGTTCCAAACGCCATCATCAACATGGGCGGATATTTGGCAATGCGGCGCGTGATCGGGAATTGCATCAACACGACCATCGCGGCGTTGATGCTGAGCAGCAAGCCGTAACCTGATTCGGGCGTGCCGTGTTCATTCCGCAGATACACGCCCAGCGACGTGTTCATGTTCATATAGGTAAACACTTGCAGCATCACCGCGCCAAGAAACAGCATAAACGCCGCGTTGCGGAAAACCTGTCCATAGCCGGCGAAACTTCCCATCATTGTTTCTTTTGGCGCGTCGGGATGCGCCTGGGGTTTTGTCTCAGGCAAAAAGACGGCGATCAGAATCACCGTGATAAGAGAAATAACCGCGTCGGAGATAAATAACAAAAGGTAGGAACGCGACGCGATGATTCCGCCGATTGCGGGACCAATCACTACGGATAAGTTGAAAGCCACGCGCAGGATTCCATATCCGTCTGCGCGTTTTTCTTCGGGCAGGAGGTCTGCGATCATGGCTTGATGCGCGGGTCCCGCAACGTCGGTTAAAATCCCTACAAAGAGCGCGAGGAAAAAGAAGGTCTGAAAGGAATCTATCAAGCCCATTGCGACCGTGCTGAAAGACGAAGCGATTAACCCGAACATGATGACGCCCTTGCGCCCGAAGCGGTCTGTCAGCGCGCCGCCGATTGTAGAACCCGCAAAACTGGAAACCGAAAACGCTGCGAAAAGCACGCCCACATCGGTCATGCCGACGTGGAATTTGCTGGTAATATAGAGCGCGAAAAACGGAAAAAGCAGCGACCCGCCGATGCGGTCAATAAACGTAATGACAATCACCGTCCAAAACGTGCGCGGATATTCGTGGTAGAGTTTGGTAATTTTTTCAATTGTATTGTTCAACATGTTATGCAGCCTTATGAGATAGTTCCAAAGCCGTTTCGTCCGAAACGCTCTGGTAACGTTGGCGCAGCCTTTCGCCGCGCAAGATCATCCATTTGCCAATGGCGGCAAGGCTTTTATCTAAAAGCGCTCTGCCCTTCACGGCTTCATCCGCCAAGCGGATAGATTTAATTTCTTCATTGATGTCTTTTCTGTGCAATTCAGCCATAATTTCAGGAGACATGTTCATGAAAACTCCTTTCTGCTTCAAAAAAACCAACATCGCAAACGCATTTCTTAATAAGATTATAGACATTTTCTAGTTTTTGTCAAGTTAAAATTAAGTATTTTGAATACAAAGTAAATAATCTGAATAAACACTTCTACCAACATCAATTTTTTAGTATTTGGAGGAAGATTTCTATGATTCGAACGATATATTTTTCGCCTAAAAAGCCTACACGCACGCCAATCTCCCCCGAAGAATTTTCCCGTCTTCTGCGCGACAAACGCGGCTTGTTATGGATTGATTTCATTGCCGAACCTGACGAAGCCACGCTTCCGGTTTTGCAAAATTTTGGCTTTCATCAACTTGCCATAGACGACGCGCTGCAGCAAACACATGCGCCAAAAATAGACGATTGGGGCGATTATCTTTACATCGTATTGAATTACATGCGCCTGGTCGAGCAAAACGAACCTTGGGATACGGAAATTGACGAGCTCGATATTTTCCTCGGGCGCAATTACGTCATCACCCATCACGACAATCCCATCCCCTCCATTGACGACGTGTGGAATGCCTGCCAGCGCGACCCGCGCTATTCGCAGGACGGCGCAGATCACCTGCTTTACAAGATCATTGACGGCATCGTGATGAACTACATGCCAATTGTCGAAAAAATAGACGAGGAAATTGACCTGGTCGAAGATCAGGTTTTCGACCGCCCAAATTCTCAAACCCTCTTGCGGTTGTTTACCTTAAAGCGGGTTTTGCTTGCCATGCGAAGAATTCTCCTGCCTCAAAGGGAAGTGCTCAACAAAATGGCGCGCGACGATTATCAGGTTATTGACCGCAAAGACCGCATCTTCTTCCGCGATATTTACGATCATCTTGTGCGCCTGCACGACGTCAACGAAAGTCTGCGCGACCTCGTCGGCGGCGCGCTCGACACCTACCTCTCCGTCATCAACAACCGCATGAACGAAGTAATGAAAACGCTCACCATCATCACAACCCTCTTCATGCCGCTGACGTTTGTGACTGGTTTTTTCGGGATGAACTTCTTCGCCGCGAATCCCCCCTACGAAAATTGGACTCTCCCCGCCATGTTTTACGCAACGCTGATTCTCATGCTGCTCACCCCAGTATTTATGTTCTTTTGGATGCGCCGCAGAACATGGGTATAAAAGTCCCGCCCGCCTGCAAAGAATGTACTTTGAGAAAACCTTAAAAATTTC
>JAQTWR010000146.1 GCA_028689195.1 Anaerolineales bacterium
GATGTGTCGGGAAGCGATAGATACCAGCCCTTCAATGGAGAGGACGCGTGGGGCAGTTTGCATCTGCTGGATACGGGACAGGTGATTCCGCTTACAACCAAAAACGAGTTTACGCTTGGGCGCGTCAGCGAGGGGCAGCCCATCATGCCTGACGTTGACCTTTCCGCGTATCAGGCTTATGCGGCGGGAGTCTCGCGTTTGCACGCCGTTGTTAAACGCGATAACGATCACATTGTATTCATGGACCTTGGCTCCGCCAACGGTTCTTTCGTCAACGGCAAGCGCCTGCCTCCGAATACCGAACAGTCTTTGAAGCACGGCGATATTGTGGCGCTTGGAAAGATGAAAATTCAAATCCTACTCAGAAACGCATTATAAAAAGAAAGAGAGACAATATGGCATACACCATTATTTTGCACGTTGCAGGAGAAACTTCCATTGCAGGGGAAATAGAAGAACTCCCCAAACCCACCGATAACATTATCGTGGTTTCCAATCCGCGCCAAAAGGACGGCAAGGATTTGCACTACATTGACAGCAACGTCACTAAAGTAATTTGGCCCCTGGTAAAGATCAGTTTCATCGAAATTATGGAAAGTACCGAGGAAGAGAAAGTCATAGGCTTTGTGAGAGAATAGTATGTCCGATTCAATCGAGCGTCGCAAGATACTGGTGGTGGATGACGAAGAACGCATGGTTCGTTTCATCCGCATGAATTTGGAACATGACGGGTTTCAAGTCAGCGAAGCGTTTAACGGAAAGCAAGCCATCCAAAAGATGCGCGACGTAACGCCCGACCTCATCCTGCTCGACGTGATGATGCCCGACTTCGACGGCTTTGACGCGCTTGAAACCATCCGCGAAATCAGCAACGTGCCGGTGATTATGTTGACCGCCAAAGGCGAAGAAGACGACCGCGTGCGCGGACTTGAACACGGCGCGGACGACTACATCGTCAAGCCGTTCAGCACGCGCGAATTGGTCAGCCGCATCAAGTCGGTGCTGCGCCGAACCGAAGGCGCAAGCGGTTCGATGCACGGACTCCTCGAAATTGACAAACGCCTGAAAATAGATTTCGACCGCCGCGAAATATGGCTGGAGGGCAAACTCGTCAAACTGCGCCCGACGGAATACCGCCTGCTTTTCCATTTGGTGCAAAATGCGGGTTGGGTCGTCTCGCACGACCAGCTGCTCCAAAAAGTTTGGGGCTACGAGTACCGCGACGAGCCGCACTATGTCCGCTTGTATATCAATTACCTGCGCCAGAAATTAGAGAAAGACCCCGCCGACCCGAAGTACATCCTCACCGAACGCGGAGTAGGTTATCGGTTTGTAGATTACAAGCGCGGCAAAGAATAAACCGACAAAAATTTTAACGAAATTTAAATGTGACGCTTGTGTTTTTTTAACGCAGGCGTTTTACATTTAAGGCGTAAGTTCAATCCAAACCAATTCAAATTATAGGAGGTACCTATGTCAACTTTAATCCGTTGGGAACCCGCCCGCGAAATGATGACTTTACGCGAGGCGATGAATCACTTGTTCGACGACGCTTATACGCGCCCGCTGGGCATGGACGGCAACGTTTGGTCTGTCCCGTCTATAGATATGTACCAGACCGATAACGAGATCGTGGTCAAAGCCGCGCTTCCGGGCGTCAAAGCCGACGAAGTCCAAATCAACATTACGGGCGAAATTCTCACGCTCAAAGGCGAAGTCAAACGGGAGGAGGACGTAAACGAGAAAACCTATCACATCCGCGAACAGCGCTGGGGCGTATTCGAACGCTCGATTGCCCTGCCCACCGATGTGGTTGCTGATAAGGCGAAAGCCGAGTTTGAAAACGGCATTCTCACCGTCACGCTCCCGAAAGCCGAAGAAGTCCGCCCAAAGACGATTACGATCAAAACAAAATAAGACCGCGCAAAAAAGCGGAGCAGGGCGCGCCCTGCTCCGCTTTTGGCTTTCAAACGCGGTAAAAACTCGTCTGAATCCAAATTGACCGAATCGGAATCATTGGGGTATAATTTCGCGCCGCTAACTGGACAGTCAACTCCCTGAACGGGGATTGCAATCATTTTTACATAAGGAATATCGAATGGTTAAAAGAACATACCAACCCAAGATTCGCCGTCGTATGCGCGTACACGGTTTCAGACAGCGTATGGCTACGGCTGACGGTCGTAACGTACTGAAGCGCCGCCGCTTGCGCGGTCGTTATAAACTCACCGTAAAAATGAACGAACACGTCAAGCGCGTTCGTTGGTAGACCTCCGCGCGTTTTATTACGCGGAGATGCGAGGCGCGGGTGCAGAGAAAATTTCGTCTGACCCGATCTGAAGACTTCAAGCGGGTGCGGCAAAATGGCAAGTCCTATGCCCATCCGCTTGTTGTGTTAGTTGCGCAAGTCGATGAAACGTCTATGCATACGCGCGTGGGCGTTGTCGCAGGCAAAACGACAGGCAACGCAGTTCAGCGAAATCGCGCCAAGCGGATTTTACGCGAAGCCGCGCGCCCGCTGCTCGCCTCTCTCGCATCCAACCTAGATATGATGTTGATTGCGCGTTCTGGATTGGTTAGCGCCACGCTCGAAGAAACCCGCGCCGCGCTGATTTACCTCTTCCGACGCGCTCAAATCCTCCCTGCGGATGAATCCTGAACCCGAACGACAATTCCATTTGCACGATTATTCAGACGAACCGCGCTTGCGAGATATGCCGCGCACGCTCGTTAACCTGCCACGCATCGCCGCGCTGGCATTGATTCGTTTATATCAAATGATCATTTCGCCGGGATTGCCCGCAAACACCTGCCGCTTTTATCCGTCCTGTTCGCATTACGGTTATCAAGCGGTTTATAAATACGGCGCGCTGAAGGGTTCGCTGATGGCGGCGTGGCGCGTCTTGCGCTGCAATCCGTTTAACCCCGGCGGATACGACCCCGTCAAATAGAAAAATAGTCGCGCAGATTCTCGCATCCGCTGCGCTTAATCAGGAGTAACGCCAACTTGAATACAAAACGATTGATATTGATCTCAATGCTTGCGCTGCTTGGATCGTTGGTCCTAAGCGCATGTTCGGGAGGACGCACAGTTTCCAATAACTGGCACGGACTCGCCGCAGACGCGGAACGCGCGTACCTTTCCAACGGCTCTTTTGTGTACGCGATAGACGTAAAGACGGGGAATCAAATCTGGCAATATCCCGCCGCAGCCGACAGCAAACTGCTTTTCTATGCCGCGCCGGTACTCACCGCCGACGGGCAACTGCTCATCGGCAGCGCGGGGACGAACCATCCCTTCATCAGCCTCGACCCCGCGACAGGGAAAGAGAAATGGGCGGAGTCTTTCACAAAAAGTAAAGCCGCATGGCTGGCTTCTCCGCTGGTTTTCGATAATACAAGCTACGCCCCCAACACCGACGGCTTTTTGTATATTCTGGATATGAACGGAAAAGAATCCGCCGCCCCCATTGAACTTGGCGGCGCGTTATGGTCTGCGCCGACGACGGACGGCAAATCGCTTTACGTTACCTCGCTCGACCATCATGTGCATATCATTGACCCCGCCAACAGCGCGGCTAACAAAAGCATAGATTTGGGCGGCGCGGCTCCCAGCAGCCCCGTTATCGCGGACGGCGGCGCGTATGTCGGCTCGTTTGCCTCTACCGTTGAATTTATCGCTTCCGATGGCGGGCATAAAGTCGTCGCCAAAGCCGAAAACTGGATTTGGGGTTCGCCTGTTTTAGATGGCGCGACGTTGTACTACGCCGATTTGAAAGGCAACATAGTTTCATTTGACGTAGCAAGCGGGAAGCAAAATTGGAACGCCGCGCAAAAAGACGACGCAGTCGTTGCCAGCCTGCTTGTGGCGGGCGACCAGATTTACGTCGCGACAGAATCCGGAAACTTTATCGCTCTGGATCGCGAAGGAAAAATCGTGTGGGAAAAAACCGTCGGCGGCAGCCTGTACACCGCGCCTGTCGTCTCGGGCGATTCGATCCTCGTCGCGCCCTACCAAGCCGAGTTTGCTCTCGCCGCGTATGATAAAGACGGCAAGCAAGCCTGGACCTTCACGCCAGCAAAATAAGGAAACTAACCCATGTGGGATACCATCATCATTAATCCAATGACCAATGTATTATTGTGGATCTATGACGCGCTTGGTCATGGTCCGCACATGTTCGGTCTTGCGATTATCTTATTAACCATTTTGATTCGCGTCATTACCTGGCCCCTCAACGCCGCGCAGGTCAAGGGCGCGCAAGCCATGCAGGAACTGCAAAACGACAAGGAATGGCAGGATATTCAAAAGAAATACGCGAAAGACAAGGAAAAACTCGCGCAGGAACAAATGCGGGTCTATAAGGAAAAAGGCATTAATCCTTTCGCGTCCTGCCTGCCGACGTTGATTCAATTCCCCGTCATCATCGGTTTGTATCAAAGCGTCACGCGCGCGCTTTCCGCCACGCCGTTCGATATGCTCAAACTCGCGCGCACCATGTACTCCTTCCAAAACGCGCAAAACATCATCCCGCTCAACAGCAAATTCTTGTGGATGGACCTCGGACGCCCCGAGTCGATTCAGGTTCTTGGCTTCGCGCTGCCGACGCTCGCGATTATCGTCGCGCTGACCACCTACATTCAATCCAAATTGACCATGCCCACCACATCGAACCCAAACGACCAGTCCGCCCAGATGTCGGGAATGATGAGCATTTACATGCCGCTCTTGTTGGGCTGGTTCGCGCTGAACTTCGCTTCGGGCATTGCGGTCTACTTCATCACAAGCAACTTATTGGGTATTGTTCAATACGCCGCGACAGGACGCGCCAACTGGAGCAGCCTGCTCCCCGGCGGCAGCGGCAAAAAATCTTCCGTCAAAAAATAGGGAGGCTCCATGAACGAACAGACTACGCTTGAGATCATCGCCCCGACCGTTGAAGAAGCCCTCGCACAGGGGCTGGCGCAACTCGGACTGACGGCAGACGCCGTCTCTATTGAAGTGCTGGATTCAGGCAGTAAAGGATTGTTTGGACTCGGCGGACGCCAGGTGCGCGTGCGGCTCTCAGTCAATCCGCCGCCCGAAGTTTTCACTCCCGCGCCCAAACCGAAGGTCGAGTCTGCGCCTATTAAGCGGAAAGAATCTGCGCCCAAAACTGCGCGCTCCGCGCCGCCCGCGAAGAAACAACCCGCGCAGGAATCATCCGCCGCGCCGCAAAAAATCGAACGCGCCGAAAATGATCCGCTGCTCGAAACTACCGAATCTGTCGTCTCCAAGTTGATAGATCATCTCGGTATGAAGGCGCAAGTCTCGGCGCATTACGACGAAACCGATAACGACGACCGCCGCACTATTCAAGTGGACGTGCGCGGCGACGACTTGAGCGCGCTCATCGGGCGTCACGCCGAAACCTTGAACGCCTTTCAATACGTCGCTTCGTTGATCGTCGGCAAAGAGACGCAGCAATGGGTGCAGTTGGTGGTGGATGTGGAAGGCTATCGCAGCCGCCGCGAGAAGCAAGTCCGCCAGATTGCGTTGCGCATGGTGGAACAGGTTATCAAAACGGGGCGCAAAGCCGCGCTCGAACCCATGACCTCCAGCGAACGCCGCGCCATTCACATCGAACTGCGCGGACATCCCGCCGTGACCACGGAAAGCACAGGCGAAGAACCCCACCGCAAGGTGGTTATCCTACCGAAGAAATAACAAAGAAAAGGACTTGCCGGAACGCAAGTCCTTTTCTTTTAGGGTTCGTAAAAATATAACCTCCCTTTGTTAGCGTCATTGCGAGCGTAGCGAAGCGATCGTTCATTCATAAAATGGGGAGCGCTTCATCGCTCCTCTCCTCGCAATGACGGAAGTTAATAATTTAACGTGAATAATAGATAAGCCAAAAACATCAGCATGTCACCCTGAGGGAGCGTTTTTCAGTGACCGAAGGGTCTCAAATGAGCCGTTCCGAGATGCTTCGGGGCAAAAAACGCCCCTCAGCATGACATAATCCCGTTATCCATTATTGACGTTAATTTACAACCCCTTAGCGACAGATTGTCGAAATCGAGGAATTTTGCTTGCAGGTATAATCGCTTCATTCATAGTTGACGTTAATGAATCTATAACTCGCGCCAGCCTCATTTACAGATATAATCCGCAAGTCGTTTTAATTTAACAGCAAGGAAAAAAATGGTACCTCTTTTTATAAAACTCATTATATTTTTACTCGCGTTAAGCGGGATGATTATTGTCCACGAACTCGGTCATTTTATCGCGGCGCGCTGGGCAAAAGTCGAAGTGGAAGAATTCGGTTTGGGCTTGCCTTCTTACAAACTAGCGACCCTCTTCAAGTGGCAGGGAACAGAATTCACCATCCACGCGCTGCCGCTCGGCGGATTTATTCGCCCGAAAGGCGAAAACGATCCCAGCGTCGCAGGCGGACTTGCCGCCGCGAATCCGTGGAAACGTCTTGTTGTGTTAGCCGCCGGACCGCTGATGAATCTAATAACCGCAGTCGTCATCTTCTCCGTTTTGATTGCGCTGGAAGGAATTCCCATTCTCGGCTCCGTAAAAATAGATTCGGTGGTTGAAAATTCTCCCGCGCAACAAGCGGATATTCGGGCGGGCGACATCCTGCTTACGATCAATGGCGAAAACGTAACCGATATTCAACCCGCGATCACGCTCATCAAATCGAATTTGGACAAGCCTATCGAATTATTGTTCGACCGCAACGGCGAAAAAATTACGATCACCGCCACGCCCTTATCGAGCCGGACAGACGGCGCGCTTGGCGTCAAATTAACCTACCCAACCCGCCCGGCGACCCTTACCGAAATCGCAACGGGCGGCGCGGTCGTTACCGCCGCGCAAGCCGCCACCATCCTCTATATTCCCGTCGCTATCATTCA
>JAQTWR010000147.1 GCA_028689195.1 Anaerolineales bacterium
ACTCGCGGCTGCGTTGAACGTCGCCGTGGGGACGCGCCTTTCCCGCGTCAGCCGCGTGATTCATACCGACAGCCGCCCCGTCGCATATTTGGTAGATACCCTGCCCGAAGACGTTTTTCGCGTTGATGATTTGCCGTCCGATTTTCATGGTTCTGTGCTGGATTATTTGCTAACGCGCGGCGACGCGTTGAAAACCTCCCGCGCCAATGTCAGCGCGATTGGCGCGCGCGCGGGGGTCGCCAAGGCGCTTGAAATTCAGCGCGGCGATGTGTTGCTGCATTTCTCGTCGCAGTTGTTTGATAAGGTCGGCAAGATCGTGGATTATTCGTTGAGCTATTTCATCCCCGGATATTTCAATTTTCATGTCGTCCGCCGCGTCGAAATAAATTAAGCCGTCGGTAATTCTTCGGCTAATCTAATTATATAAAAGAGGTAAAAGTGAAAACGCAGGAAATCAAAAAGAAAGTTCAGGAAAACCGTGAGAATATCATCCAGTTCATGCGCGATATTGTCGCCATCCCTTCGATGGAATGCAAGATCGGTCCCGTAGGCGAGCGCATTCAAGCCGAGATGAAGAAACTCGGTTTCGATGAAGCGCGCTTCGACAAGATGGGCAACACCGTCGGGCGTATCGGCAACGGACCCAAAGTGATCGTCTTCGACTCGCACATCGACACGGTGGGCGTGGGCGATCCCAAAGAATGGGATTGGGACCCGTTTATCGGCAAGGTGGAAGATGGCGTCCTGTTCGCGCGCGGCGCCTGCGATGAAAAAGGCAGCACGCCCGGCATGATCTACGGTATGGCGATTGCCCGCGATTTGGGTTTGCTCGAAGGCTACACCGCGTATTACTTCGGCAACATGGAAGAGGAATGTGACGGCATCGCGCCTAACACCTTCGTCGAAGTGGATCCCAAAGTCAAGCCCGATTTTGTCGTCGTCGGCGAGCCGACCGAAATGCAGGTGTATCACGGTCACAAGGGTCGCATTGAAATGAAGATCACCGCGTCCGGGCGTTCGGCGCACGCGGCTTCGCACTATCTGGGCGATAACGCCGTGTACAAAATGATGGCGGTGATCACCGACATCCGCGAGCTGGATCGGCGCTTCAAACTGGGCATGGGCAAGCATCCCTTGCAGGGCAATCCCTCCGTCGCGGTGACCAGCGTCGAGGCGCGCACGGCTTCGCTCAATGCGGTGCCGGATCAGTTTACGATCTATCTCGACCGCCGCATCACATCCAACGAGCCGCACGACGACGTGATCAACCAGATTAAAGGTTTGATCCCCGACTACTTGCAGGATGAAATTGTCGTCGAGGAACTGTTCTACGACGTGCCTTCTTACACCGGCTTTGTATTCCCCGTGTCCAAGTATTATCCCGCCTGGGTGCTGGAAGCGAATCATCCGTTAGCCGTCGCGGGTCAGAACACTATCAAAAAACTGTGGAACGAGGAACGTCCGCTGGATATGTGGGACTTCTCGACCAACGGCACGTATTGGGCGGGCAAGGCGGGCATCCCGTCCATCGGCTTTGGTCCCGGCGATGAGAAAACCGCGCACATGCGCGATGAGCGCGTCCCGCTCGATGAAGTGGTGGCAGCCACCGAGTTTTATGCGCTGCTGCCGAGCATGATCAAGTAAAGAGGTGACCCGGTACACAGGCGAGCCATCCCGCGTTCCCTGTGTACCTCCTTATGCCCCTGTGTATCGTCTTGACCGAGCCTATCGTTCTTCTATCATAAAAGGAGTTTCACATGCGTAGCTTTGCTGGTCGTGATATTCTTTCGCTCAAAGAGTTCGAGCGGAATGAATTCTTCCATGTGTTCGATGTGGCGCAACAATTGGAACCCATCGCACGCTCGCGGAAGAATGTGGATTTGCTCAAAGAAAAGACGCTGGTGACAGCGTTCTACCAACCGTCCACGCGCACGCGCCTCGCGCACGAAGCCGCCATGCACCGCCTCGGCGGGCACGTCACCGGCTTCTCCGACGCAAAGATGACGCGCGCAGGCGACTTCTATCAAGAGTCCATCAAGGATACGGTCAAGATGTTGGAATACTACGGGGATGTGATCGTGATGCGCCACTTTCAACAAGGCGCGCCGCACGAAGCCGCGCGCTGGGCGAGCATCCCGGTCATCAACGGCGGGGATGGCTGGGGCGAACACCCCACGCAGATCCTCACCGACTTATACACCGTGCTACGCGAGAAGGGTCGCATTGACGGGCTGAAATGGCTGGCGGTCGGCGACATGCGGATGCGCACCATGCACTCGCTGGGTTATGCCCTCAGCCAGTTCGACTGCCCGATCACCTTTGTCGCTCCGCCCGACATGAGCCTGACCGACGACTTCAAAGCGGAGTTGAAACAACTCAGCGTGAACTTCAAGGAAGCGGATCACGTCGAGCAAGCCATCGCTGATGCGGATGTGATTCTGGTCGAGCCGGTCGTCCAACCCGATTACACCAAATCCCGCGACGAACGCGGCAAGGAAGTCGGCATGACGCCCGCTAATTACAAGATCACCCGCGAACTGCTGGAAACGAAAGCCAAGTCCGACGCCATCCTGCTGCACTCCCTGCCGCGCATGGATGAAATCCCCACCGACGTGGATATTACGCGCTGGTCACGCTACTGGCAGGAAGCCTTCAACGGCGTGGTCATGCGCATGACGTTATTGGCGCTGGTGTTGGGAGCGATGGAATAAAAGTCGAATAGTCGGGAGTCTGATAGTCTAATAGTCGCAAAACTATATGGCTATCAGACCAACATCTATTAGTCTATAAGACTGGAGACTATCAGACCCTATGACAAAAATCCGCCGCTTTGAAGATTTAATTTGCTGGCAAAAGGCGCGTGTGTTGGCGAATACAATTTACGGCTTGACTTGTCATCCCCAGTTCTCGAAGGATTTCAAACTGCGTGACCAGATTCTGGATGCCGCTGGCTCGGTCATGCACAATATTGCTGAAGGCTGCGATGCAGGAACAGACCCTGAGTTCATTCGTTTTTTGAAAATGGCGCGGCGTTCAGGTAGCGAAGTTCAATCGGAACTTTATCTGGCGCTTGATCGGAAATACATCACCGAGACGGAGCGACAACAGGCATACGATCAGGCAGATGAAGCAAAACGGCTGATCAACGGCTTGATTGCCTACCTTCGTAAAAATATTCAAAACACTGCCGGAAAAATTTCCGATCAGCAGGATGACTATATTATTGACGCTCAAGGAGACCTTGCCAATTTAGAAAATATTGATACCGACGATAACCAATCCGTCTAACGTCTATCAGACTATTAGACTATAAGACCATTCAACCATTAAACTATCAAACCATTAAACAGGAGAATTAAATTATGCAAACCAATTTTCGCGGTCGTGACTTTATCGGCGACCTGGACTTCACCAAGGAAGAAGTCGAAACCGTTCTGGAAGTCGCGTGGGATTTGAAACGCAAGCGCGCCCTCGGCGAACCGCACCCCTACCTGCGCGATAAAGCGCTGGCGATGTTGTTCTTCTTCTCGTCCACCCGCACCCGCGGATCGTTCGAAGCGGGCATGGCGCAACTCGGCGGACATGGCGCGTTCATCGACAGCAATACCACCCAAATCTCGCACGGCGATACGCCCGTCGAGATCGGCGAAATCTTCGGTCGTTACTTCGACGGCATTGCCATTCGTCATTGCGATTATGGCGACGGCAACAAATACCTGAACGATGTCGCCAAATCAAGCCGCGTGCCCGTTTTGAACATGCAGTGCGATGTGTACCATCCCTTCCAGTGCCTTGCCGATCTGATGACCATCATGGAAAAGAAAGGCAAAGACCTACGCAAGAAGAAGATCGTCGTCTCGTGGGCGTACGCGGCTTCGTATCTCAAACCGATTTCCGTCCCGCAGTCTTTGATTCTGCAAATGCCGCGTTTCGGCATGGATGTGACTCTCGCCTATCCTCCCGAATTTCCGCTTATGCCCGAAATCGTCGCGCAGGCAAAAGAGCAAGCCGCCATTGCCGGCACGAATTTCGAAATCATTGATACCAAAGACGGCATGACCGAAGCCTGCAAAGACGCGGATGTGATTTACGCCAAGAGCTGGGGTCCCTTGCTTACCACCACCGATAAAACCGAAGGCAAGAAACTTCAAGACATGTACAAGAACTGGCTGATGGACGACGCGAAACTCAAAGTCGCCAAGCCCGGCGCAATCTGCATGCACCCGTTGCCCGCCGACCGCGACATCGAAGTCACCAGCTCGGTGCTCGATGGTCTGCAGTCCGTTGTATTCGATGAAGCCGAAAATCGCCTGCACGCGCAAAAAGCCGTGATGGCGTTGACGATGGGATAGTTAGTGGGCTAGTTTGTTAGTGAGCTAGTTATCTAGTTTTCTTGTCCCCTAGTTGATTGGTCGCCGACCAGCCGACTAGCAGACAAGCCAACCAGCCGACTAGCCAACTAGAAGACTAGCAGACTAGCAGACCAGGAGACTATATGACTAAATTAGCAGTCATCGCCGTTGGCGGAAACTCGCTCATCATTGACGATAAAAACGTCACCGTCGAAAGTCAATATCAAGCCGCCAAGCAGACCTGCGTTCACATCGCGGATTTAATCGCCGATGGCTGGGACGTGGCAATCGGTCATGGCAATGGACCGCAGGTCGGGTATATTCTGCGACGCTCTGAAATCGCGGCAAAAACTGCGGGCATGCACGAAGTCCCGCTGGATGTCTGCGGCGCGGATAGTCAGGGCGCCATCGGGTATTCCATCCAGCAGAATTTGCAAAATATTCTTTATCAGCGCGGCATCAAAAAGAAAGTCGTTACCGTCGTTACGCAAACGCTGGTGGATAAGAACGACCCCGCCTTTGCCAAACCCGCCAAGCCCATCGGCAGTTTTATGGATCAAGCCGAAGCCGAACGCCGACAAAAAGAACAAGGCTGGAGCGTGGTCGAAGACGCGGGGCGCGGCTGGCGGCGCGTGGTCGCTTCGCCGCTGCCGAAGGAAATCGTCGAACTCGAAACCGTACAAACGCTGCTGGAGCAGGGCATTGTTACCGTCACCGTCGGCGGCGGCGGAATTCCCGTCATTGACCCGGGCGATGGAAATTATGAAGGCATCGCCGCCGTAGTGGATAAGGACTTCGCCTCGTCGCTGCTCGCGCGCGAAATCAAAGCGGACTTATTCGTCATCTCCACCGCAGTCGAAAAAGTCGCTATCAACTTCGGCAAGCCCGAACAAAAATGGCTCGACAAGATCACGCTCGCCGAAGCCAAAGCCTATCTCGCCGAAGGGATTCACTTCGCCAAAGGTTCGATGGCGCCGAAAATCCAAGCCATCATCTGGTATCTCGAAGCCATGCCCAACGGCAAAGCGCTCATCACCAACCCAGAAAATATCGGGCGCGCGTTGAAAGGCGAAACGGGGACGTGGATCGTTCCATAAGATAGTTCGCTAGTTGGCTAGTCTGCTAGTTGCCTTGTCATCGGTAACTAGCGACTAGCGACTAGCCGACCAGCAGACTAGCCGACTAGAAGACTAGAAGACTAGCCAACTAAAAGATATGAAACGCCTGCATCCCTCCGTTACTTTATTGTTCGTCGCCATCTTTGCGTACGGACTTTTGATTCCGCAGCTCGGCTTTTATTGGGACGACCTGCCCATGTCGTGGATTCGCTATCAACTCGGCGCGCAGGCGATGACGCAATATTTCTCCACCAACCGTCCGGTGTGGGCGTTACTGTATCAAATCACCACGCGCATTTTTCCGCATGTTCCAATTTACTGGCAAATCTTCGCGCTCGTCTGGCGCTGGCTTGGCGCGGTCGTATTGTGGGCAATCGGCAGGCGCCTCTTCCCTAAAAACGAAAAATTTGCAATCGCATTAAGTTTGTCGTTTTTGCTTTATCCCGGATTCAACCAGCAGTGGGCAAGTTATCTTTATTCGCATTTTTTCATCGTCCTCTTTTTCTTTTTGATTTCATATTATTTAATGCTGCGCGGAAAGACCATTCCCGCGTTGATATTTTCCGCGCTTAATTTGTGGATGATGGAATATTTCTTCGTCCTCGAATTGATTCGCCCCTTCGTGATTTTCGTCTCGCTTCGGGAGGAATCCACCCCCCTCAAAGCGCGGATTCTTCGCGTCTTCAAGTTGTGGCTTCCATACGCGATTATCTTCGCCCTTGCGATTCTTTCGCGCATGTTCGTCTTCAATAATCAGGTTTATAAATTCAACCTGCGCGCAGAACTCGCGAAGGCTCCCGTTCAAACGAGCGTTTATCTTTTACAAAATATCTTCTCCAGTTTTTGGGTGACGACCTTTTCCGCGTGGGCGCAGATATTCCAACTTCCCAACCCCGCTGTGGACGGAGTCCGCACGCTTGCGCTGTACGCATTTGTCGTGATTGCGATTGCGGCGCTGACCATCTTCGCAATTGGAGTCGAAAGTCTCCCGACTTTCGAAGCAAAATCAGGAGATTTTGTAGTCCGGGCTAAAAAACTTTGCGTTGAATCCGCGTGGGCAATCGCTTTGGGGTTGGTCATGCTCGCGCTGGCGGGTCCTCCGTTCTGGTTGACAAATGTTCCCGTTTCGCTGGGCTTTCCCGCAAACCGCGCGACGTTGTCTTTTATGCTGGGCGCAAGTTTTATCTTCGCGGGTTTATGGGAATTGATTCCGTATAAGTTTCGATACGCGCTGGTTGTGTTTATCGCGCTCGCGGCGGGACGGCAATTTTTGTGGGCAAATGACTTTCGCCGCGATTGGTCGGAGCAAAAAAATATGTTCTGGCAGATGACGTGGCGCGCGCCCGCGCTGCAAAAAAACACCATAGTTTTGATTAACGAAGAATTGAATTACTACGCCGATA
>JAQTWR010000148.1 GCA_028689195.1 Anaerolineales bacterium
GATTTATCGAAGCCTTCGGGTTTATGTCCGATAACCCCACGCAATTGCCGGTTTTATGTAATGGTCAAATTTACGCGGCGGATGCGCTTCCTCAACGCTATCTTCCAATCCTATTAAGCCTCACGCTCACAGAACCCGCGCTCATCCTTTTCGCCATTGGCTTAATTGTCGCATTCTTCAACCTTCGACCTTCGACCGATCACTGGTCGCTGGTGGCTATTTCCCTCTGGTTTCTCATTCCCTTTGCATACGTCGTCTTCCTCCAACCGCCAATGTACGACGGCTATCGTCACTTTCTGTTTATGCTCCCGCCGATATTTATCTTCGCGGGGTTTGGGTTTGAGAAAATATTTACGTCATTGCAAGGGATTGCTTCGTCGCAAAGAGCAAAAGCGCTCCTCGCAATGACGGTTTCAGTCATCCTACTCGCGCCTGCCGTTTACAGCGCCGTTCAACTTCATCCGTATCAATACGCGTATTACAACTCGTTGATCGGCGGCACAAGCGGAGCGTTCCGCAAGTACGAGACGGAATACTGGCTGACTTGTTATAAAGAAGCCGTCGAAAAATTCGAGCAAACGAACGTCAATCTCTTTGTCAAACGCGAGCCGTATATCGCGGCGTATTACGCGAACAAAAACATTTCCATCCGCGATTATCGCGCGGAGTTTGGCAAAATAAAATCAGGCGATTTTGTTTTGGTCAACACGCGCACGAACGAAGATATTAAAACATTTAGAGACGCGCCCGTCGTCTTAACCGTCAAGCGCGGCGGCGCAATTTTCTGCGAGGTAAAACAAATTCCATGACCACACACCGCGAACGCATTCAAGCCTGCCTCGATGGCGAGCAAACCGACCGCGCGCCTGTTGCGCTTTGGCGGCACTTCCCCGTTGACGACCAGAATCCCGAAACGCTTGCCGCCGCCGCTTTGCATTTTCAAAGCGCGTATGATTTCGACATCGTCAAAGTCACGCCCGCATCTTCTTTTGCGGTCAAAGACTGGGGCGTAGAAGACGAGTGGCGGGGAGATTCGGAAGGCTCGCGGAAATATATCAGGCGCGCGATTCAACATCCGCGCGACTGGGAATCGCTCGGCGAATTGACTCTATCCGCGCCGCATCTCGCGGCTCAACTCGAATGTCTGCGCCTCATCCGAAAGGGTCTTGGCGCGGATACGCCGCTGATCCAAACGATTTTCAATCCCATGTCGCAGGCGAAGAATTTGGCGGGCAATGAAATGCTGCTCGAACACCTGCGCGAACATCCCGAAGCGGTGATGAAAGGACTTGAAACCATCGCGCTGACCACAAAGAAATTCATCGAAGCGGCGATGGAAATCGGCATAGATGGAATCTTCTATGCCGTGCAGCACGCGCAAAAAGAATTTTTTACGTTGGATGAATATAAAAAATTTGCGCTGCCTTTCGACAAAAAAACGCTCGAGCCTGCAAAAGATTTATGGTGCAACATGATTCATCTGCACGGAAAAGACGTTCATTTTTCTTTGGCAAACGAACTCAAGTTTCAAATCGTCAACTGGCACGACCGCGAGACGTATCCGTCATTAACGGAGGCGCGCGAACTATTCAAAGACATGACATTGTGCGGAGGATTGAGGCAGGATTCTCTCGTGTTCGAGGATCAACATCAAATCAAGAAAGACGCGGCAGACGCGATCCAGCAAACACAGGGGAGCAGATTCATTTTGGGGACGGGCTGCGTCACGCACATCACAGCCGCGCATGGGAATCTTATGGCGGCAAGGAAGAGTGTTGAATGTTAAGAGTTATCGCGGGAAGCGCGCGAGGTAGAAAATTAAAATCCGTGCCGGGCGATACCACGCGCCCCGTGATGGATCGCGTGAAAGAGGCGTTGTTCAACATTCTCGCAGGCGATGTGATTGATTCAAATTGGTGGGACTTATTCGGCGGCACGGGCGCAATTGGCATCGAAGCGTTGAGTCGCGGCGCGGCGTTTGCGCGCTTCTCCGATTTAAACCGCGCGCCCGTCGAAACAATCAAAGAGAACGTGGAACATTGCGGATTCGGCAAACAATCTGAAGTTCGCAAAGGCGACGCGTTCAGCATGTTGAGCGCGCGCGCCGACAGGCAGTTTGAATACATTTACATCGCGCCGCCGCAATATAAAGAGATGTGGGTCAGGGCGTTGAAATTGATTGACGCAAACATGGAATGGTTGAGCGCGGACGGCTCGGTCATTGTGCAAATTGACCCGACCGAATATGAAGAAGTGGAGTTGGAAAATTTGGTCGAAGCCGAACAAAGAAAATACGGCAGCACGTTGATTATTTTTTACGATAGAAAATAAAAACGCCAGCAACGAGACAGTCGCCTTAAAGGTGACTGTCTCGTTTTACAGGGTTATTAATTTTAACGTGAATAATGGATAAGCCAAAAACATCAGCATGTCACCCTGAGGGAGCGTTTTTCAGTGACCGAAGGGTCTCAAATGAGCCGTTCCGAGATGCTTCGGGGCAAAAAACGCCCCTCAGCATGACATAATCCCGTTATCCATTATTGATGTTATTTTTATTTTAAATTACGGACACGATTGCAAGTACGCGTCCAAGTTTCTATTTTTGAGCAGCCCGTTGAATTGCAGCGAAGCCGCCTGCGCGCAGAATTGATTGAAGTCAATTGCGGCGTCTGTGTATACAACCGCAAAGACCGGCTTGCCCGCTGAAATAAAGGGGGAAAGATTGGCGCACCAGCCTTGCGCGAAGCAATCTTCGCTCAAGCCCCAGTCAAAGTATGGCAGCAAAGTAGATAACTGCTCTGAATCATTTTTCAGCCCGATGGAAAGTCCGCGAACGTGCGCTTCGTTTGCGAGCCAAATATTGAAGTTGATTTGGTCTCTGGCGCTGAGCGGAAAACCCGTAGGATTTTGATAGCCGTTGACGTTATCGGGGTCTACGCCGTCGAAACCTTTGGCTTTGCATAAATCCAGCCGCGCGCGCAAAATGGGGGCGAGTAAATCTACACGGCGAATATCCAGCCATTTTTCACCCGCCCAGCCTGAATAATCCGCGCCCAAAACTGCGGACGGGAATCTTGCCGCGTCGGGTCGCCAATTTTCCCATGCGCCCGCGTTGATATAACACATCGCCTTTTTGCCTTGCGTATGCAAAGCGGAAACCTGCGCGGGGGTCGTATCGAACATATCGAGGTTGTAGATATTTACGGCTTTGGTCGAATCAAGCGGATCAACATATTGAATTTGCAGCGTATTCCCAATCGTTGGATTCCACCGCCGGACGCGGGTCGCGCCGGAATTTGGATCAATCATCAAACTGGAAACATCCACCGCTTCAAAATCATCGCCGACAATGTTATCCAGCAGGTGAAGCATATCGTTGTTCCAACGCGCGTCGGGCGCGCCGCCGACGTACCAATCGGCGCCGTTATCCGCCAGAATAATTCCGTAGGTCTTCATCGCCCGCAAGATGACCCGCATTTGCGCGGGATAACCTGAAATGTCAAAAGTGGATTTCAAGCGGAAGCGCGCGCCCATCGGCGGAGTATTGGTCAACGCGCCAGAAGTTCCGCTGGTGAGGTGGCGCGCGGGCCAGATATAACTATCGGTGGCGCTGGCGGTAAAGCGGATGGCGTGATTAATTTCGCCCGCCAGAATTTCTTCATAGCGGATAAGTCCCGGCAAAATGGGCAGCCCCGCCGCGTCGGCGGAAGTCCAGCCGTCGGGACGCAGCGCGTTGGAGCGCATATTCCAAATTGCGCCCGAGCCGCCGCTCCAACTTCCGTTTGCGTAACTCGCGTCATAGATTTCATAGAGAATACATTTATCGGTGTCCACTGTCAAAATATGATGATCAGAGCCCCACTCGCGTTTTGGATTTGGAGGTATCGGATATGGTCCCGCGTCTGATTCGTCGGGATAATAAAACGAGACGTTATATTTTGCCGTCTGCGCCGCGCTGACGATGTTGAACGGAATACCAATCGGACCGCCAGCCCATGCGCCCGAACCGAAATCCATGTGAAAGCCCGTTGCACGCCCAATTGAATTCACCCATGCGGTCGAGCGGGCGTGGACGGGCAGGCGGTCTACGCGCGCGTTCCAAATATTGTTGTAAGGATATATGGGGCAACCGCCAATGGTTGGGCTATTCGACGGCTGCGGCAACGGCATGATTTGAATCGCGTCAATGGAAACGGTCGCGCCGCCAGCATGAGCGAAACGCGCAACGTGATTTCCGCTGTATATCAAAGACGTTACCCAGATTTTTCTCCATGAAACGGACGCCGCGTACTGATTGAGCGTTCGCGCTTTTTTGCCGTCCACGAAAATATCCAATTTTCCGCAAGTAGGGCAAGCCATGTAGTAAAGGACAAATCCGCCGCCAAGATAAGTAAACGAAGCGGAAGAGCCAATCGCTCGAGATAAATGCACAGTGTTGCCATACGCGCCCGTTTTTGCGTTCGCCGTCCATGCGCCCGCGTATCTCCAAGCCGGGCGGACGTCATCGTAAACGCCGGCGGCAGCGCCGCTTGGGTTAATCGGCGCGCGGGCAGCATCGACGTTCATAGGAGAAAATCCCATTGCGAAAATCAGCAGGATGCCGAAAAAGTTAAATGCCCTGGATGGTTTCATAACGACTCCTAGATTTATTTTATTGACAATCACATCCATATCATAGCAAGTTATATCCGCCCTGCGCGTGGATAAATATCCTATTTGCAGAAATGTAAAGCGCGGCATAAACGCCGCGCCGTAAATTTATTTAATCGCTTTTTGCCAAAATAATTTCTCGATTTCATCCGACGAAAAATTCAATTCCCGCTCCAGAATTTCGCGCGTGTGTTCGCCAAGTTTCGGCGGCGCGGTAAAAATATTCGCGGGCGTTTTGGACAACTTCGCAACGGGAGCGATCATCTTCACGGGCTGCCCGTCTGCGCGCTTCGCTTCTTGAACCATTTGACGCGCCGCCGCCTGCGGATGATTCAGCGCCGTCGGAATATCGTTGATGGGACCAACGGGAATCCCCAATTGATTGAGCAAGGCAATCCAATCGGAAGTTTTCCGCTCGCGGAAAATTTCCTGCAACAATGGGATTAACTCGCCGCGATGCGCGACGCGTTCAGGATTCGTTTGAAAGCGCGCGTCATCCCACAAATCCAAACGATTCACGGCGCCGCACAGCGTTTGATATTGGCGGTCATTTCCGACGCTTAATGCCAAATACCCGTCGGCGGTTTGGAAAGTTTGATAGGGAACAATATTCGCGTGCGCGTTGCCGTAACGTCGGGGCGGATTTCCAGAAACAAGGTAATTTTGTCCCACATTGGCAAGCCAGCCGAGTTGCGAATCAAAAAGAGCGACGTCAATATACTGACCTTCGCCCGTTCTTTCGCGATGATGAAGCGCGGCAAGGATCGCGTGACTGGCGTACATGCCGGCGGTAATATCCACAATCGCCACGCCCGCTTTATGAGGTTCGCCGTCGGCGGGTCCAGTGATAGACATCAACCCGCCTTCGGCTTGAATCATAAAATCGTAACCAGCGTGATCTTTATAGGGACCGTTTTGTCCATAGCCGGTAATACTGCAATAAATCAGGCGCGGATTGATTTTGGAAAGCGTTTCGTAATCCAAGCCAAACTTTGCCATGCCGCCCACTTTGAAGTTTTCGACAAGCACGTCGGCTTTTTTAGACAAGCGGCGCGCAATTTCCAATCCGTCGGGATTTTTCAAATCGAGCGCGATGCTGCGTTTGTTGCGATTGACGCTCAAATAATACGCGCTTTCGCCATCCAGCCACGGAGGTCCCCATTGACGCGTATCGTCGCCTTCAAGGCTTTCGATTTTGATTATTTCCGCGCCAAAATCGGCGAGCAACATTGTGCAATAAGGTCCAGCCAGCACGCGGGAAAAATCAACAACACGGATATTTGAAAGCGCGGAAGTAAAAGTCATAACGGAATTGTAAAAAAGAACGAACTGCCCACGCCCGCCTCGCTCTCGAACCAGGTCTCGCCATCGTGCAAATCAACGATATGTTCGACGATTTTCAAACCAAGACCGAATCCCAGCCGCGGATCGTTCTTATCTGCAAGGATGGTTTCAAAAGGCTCGAAAACCAACTCCTGATCCGCTTCGGCAATGCCAATACCCGTATCAGATACTTCAAATAACACGTCGTTGGCTTCGCGCGAAACGCGCACGGTGACGCTTCCGCTTTCGGTAAACTTGACCGCGTTATGGATCAAATTCAACAGGACTTGCGAGAGCCGCGCGGGATCGGCTTCGATAGTCGGCAAATTCTCGACAATATCTTCTTCAAGGATAATTTTGGGATTCATCTCGATCAGTTGATCGGCAATGGTCATTACGCCGTCCAGCAGGTCGTAAATATCCACCTCTTCGAGAGCGAGTTCCATTCTGTCTGTGACGGTTTCGGCGTAATCTTGAAAGTCGTTCACCTGCCCGATCAACGGCGTCAGCGCCGCAAGAACATGCTCGATTGGGTTATCTTTGATTTCAAGATAATCCTGCAATTCTTCGATGCGGTAGAGATCATTGACTTTTGATTGAGCATCCGCAAGCCCTGCGCGCAGGTAGTTTGACATTCTGTATAGATATTCGTTATATTTAT
Source organism: Anaerolineales bacterium (assembly GCA_028689195.1). Taxonomy (GTDB): domain Bacteria; phylum Chloroflexota; class Anaerolineae; order Anaerolineales; family Villigracilaceae; genus Villigracilis. The sequence goes on from JAQTWR010000148.1 coordinate 6,635, forward strand.
TTTCATTGGACATTTTTCTGCTCCTGAAAATAATTACGCCTTTTTGGCAATAAGCGAAGGTGACAGTCGCTTATTGCAAGCGACTGTCACCTTATTTCCGATTTTACAATGCGAGCCTAAACAAGAACTACGGCATCACTTTCACGTCGTTTTCGCGGACAACGATTCTGAGCAAGTCGTAATCTCCAACGCGAATCTCAAACCCGCCTACGGC
>JAQTWR010000149.1 GCA_028689195.1 Anaerolineales bacterium
GGAAGCACGGCTCTCTGATCTAGCTGATCGTTTCCTGAACAAGTTGAATTCAAGCATTTTCAAAGATACTTTTTTGAAACGCTATGGCTACTCTGCCATTTGTCCGAGGTTTAATTGATTTGTCCATCAGAAGGGATGACCAACGGGTCTTCGGGGTGGTCTGCGTCCCAAGCCTCCTTATATTGTTGGTTCGTCCAGCCGATGCGTTCCTTGTTGGCAATCACGCCTTGATACGCAGACGGGGTGTTAATGCCGTTCTTGAGGGCAACATCCGCGCGGAAGTTGATCGCCAGATCGCCGTTGCGATTCATGCTGGGCGTGAAGATGCCAACCCCAGGGATTTTGACGGGTTGCCCGTCTTTGCAAAAATATAGGATGACCTCGCTGGTCTCTTGAAAGACCATCATCGCTTCAGACTTGTTGATGCCCGTCCGCATAGCCATCCATTCGGCGAGTTTGTCGAGTTGCGCCGTGGGTTTTAACTCTGGCTTGGGTCCGTACTGGTTGACTGCTTGCAAAATTGTTGCCATAGCGTTCTCCTTTTTTTGTCTTGCAGGAGGACGTCCGTATCCCCCTGCTATAGGTAAATTCTATGCAAAAATATGGCGCAAGTCATTAGGATATTTGGGCGATATTTTGAAAGCGTTTCCGTTTGTCGCAGACTATTTCGGAATTTCATTCGGGTCGTATGGCGTGACCTGATAAACGTAATAATTCAGCCAATTTGCGTACAGAAGATTTGCATGACCGCGCCAGCGGACGGTGGGCGTTTGCGACGGGTTGTCATGCGGATAATAATTCTGCGGCACGTTGATCGGCAATCCCTTATTCACGTCGCGGTCGTATTCGCCTTTGAGCGTGAGCGGGTCGTATTCGGAGTGTCCCGTAATGAAGAGATGCCGCCCGTCTTTCGTGCCGACGATGTACACGCCCGCCTCGTCCGATTCCGCGAGGATTTGCAACTCGTCCACCTTCTCGATGTCTTCGCGGCGAATTTCGGTGTGACGCGAATGCGGGGCGTAGAAAACATCGTCGAAGCCGCGCAGCAGTCTCTCGGTGCGCGAAAGAACGCGATGCTCGAAAACGCCGAACATCTTTGCGGGCAGGTCGTATTTGGGGATGCCATATCGGTGGTAAAGTCCCGCCTGCGCGCCCCAGCAAATATAAAAAGTGGATTCTACATTTTTCTCAGCCCAATCCATAATTTGGGTGAGTTCGTTCCAATAATCCACTTCTTCAAAAGGCATTTGCTCTATCGGCGCGCCCGTGATGATAAGACCGTCGAACTTTTCGTTCTTCACCTCTTCAAACGTGACGTAATGCTCCAGCAGATGATCTGCGTCGGTGTTCTTTGATTCGTGCGTGGCGGTGTGAAGCAGGATCACTTCTACTTGAAGCGCAGAGTTGGATAGCAGGCGCAGCAGCTGCGTCTCGGTCGAGATTTTCGTAGGCATGAGATTCAGAATCGCGACGCGCAGCGGACGAATATCCTGATGCGTGGCGCGGTCTTCATCCATTACGAATATATTTTCGCGTTCGAGAATTTCGCGCGCGGGGAGGGTGGAAGGAATTTTTACAGGCATGGTAATTAAAGGATGAAGGCGGAAGGATGAAGGATGAAACTAATTCATCGCGTTCATCCTTCGTCCTTTCTATTGAAGCGCTTGATCTAAATCCCAGAGAATATCTTCAATCGTCTCGAGACCAATGCTCAAGCGGATGAAGTCTGGGCTGACGCCCGCGCCGATTTGCTGCTCTTCGGTGAGCTGGCTGTGCGTGGTGGTGGCGGGATGAATGGCAAGGCTCTTCGCGTCGCCGATGTTGGCAAGGTGGCTGAAGAGTTGCAGGCTTTCGATGAACTTCTTGCCCGCCGCCGCGCCGCCTTTGACGCCGAAGCCTAAAATTGCGCCCGCGCCCTTCGGCAGATATTTCTTTGCGCGGTCATAATCGGGATGGCTCTTCAACCCCGGATATTTCACCCAACTGACTTTGGGATGCTTCTCCAAAAATTCCGCTACTGCCTGCGCGTTTTGGACGTGCCGCTCCATGCGGATGCTGAGCGTTTCGATCCCTTGGATGGTCTGCCAGCTATTGAACGGAGATTGGCAGCCGCCGATGTCGCGCAAGACCTGCACGCGCGCCTTGATCGCAAACGGGGGAAGCCCCGCGCCGACCAGGTCCGCGTAAACCAATCCGTGATACGAAGGATCGGGCGTGGTGAAATTCTCAAACTTGCCGTTGCTCCAATCGTAATTGCCGCCGTCTACAATGACGCCGCCGATGGAAGTTCCATGCCCGCCGATGAATTTCGTGGTGGAGTGGGTGATAACGTGCGCGCCCCATTCAAACGGGCGGAAGAGATACGGCGTGGCGAAGGTATTGTCAATGAAAAGAACGAGCTTGTGCCTCTTGGCGATTTCGGCGACTTCCTCGAAGGGGAAGACGGTAATATCGGGGTTGCCCAACGTTTCGCCGTAGATGATTTTGGTGTTCGGCTGAATCGCGGCTTCAAAACTCTTCGGGTCGGACGGGTCTACGAAGGTGACGTTGATTCCCAGTTTGGGCAGCGTGTATTTGAATTGGTTATATGTCCCGCCGTACAAGCGCGATGACGAGACGATATGGTCGCCCGCGCTGCAAAGCGTGAAGATGGCTTGCGCCTGCGCGGCGTGCCCCGAACTCGCGGCGAGCGCGGCGACGCCGCCTTCAAGCGACGCGATGCGCTGTTCGAGTACGTCGGTGGTGGGATTCATCAAGCGCGTATAGATATTCCCCAATTCTTTCAGCGCGAATAAATTTGCGGCGTGTTCCGTGTTTTTGAATTGATAGCTCGTTGTTTGATATAGCGGCACGGCGCGGCTGCCCGTAACGGGGTCGGGACTGTAGCCCGCGTGTAACTGACGGGTGGCGAAACCTAACTGACGTTCTTTGATTGTGGACATGAATTTTTCTCCTCTTGAATAAAGTTTATCCGCCCTTCAGAAGAGTTTATTAAAAAAATAACCTCTTCTGAAAGTACAAGAAGAGGTATGCGTCTATACCGTCCTCTCATCTTCCAGTAATCGAATGACAATTGCCGTCATTCTTCTGTCGGAGTTGGCACCGTAACTTTCGTTTGGTTGCCGAGACTTCAAAGGGCCGTTCCCTCAGTCTCTCTGGATAAGAGCGAATATTTAGTTTCGCGGTTTATATCATAATCGGACAAGATGTGTCAAGGTTTTTTCGTTTATCTGAAAAACGCTTTCTATCGCGGTAATTAAACTTGACTTAGAATCAAAAAAAATCGCTTGACGGTCTTTGCTCATCCAAGTAGAATACTGACCGTTATGCGGGAGTCGCCAAGTGGTAAGGCATCAGCCTTCCAAGCTGATATTCGTGGGTTCGAATCCCATCTCCCGCTCTGCATGAGTGTTCCCGTGTCAGGTGATTTTATGTCAGGTTACCTGACGCGTGACACAGGAACACTTGCCACTTAACAAGAGGACCCGTGGCGCAGCGGTTAGCGCAGGCGACTCATAATCGCTTGGTCGTAGGTTCGAATCCTACCGGGTCCACATATCTCGATAAATGAAACTTCCCCACCTCTTATTTACATTTGTAATAACAATTCTTCTAATCGGTTGTAGCGCCGCGCCTGCCGCACAGACGAAGGAGCCGCGCTCGTTCAAGAATACCGTCGTCAGTTTAACCTTCGACGATGGCGACGCGGATAATTATCAAGTCCGCGATATTCTGGCGGAGAATAATCTGCGCGCCACGTTTTATGTCATCAGCGGATTTACGGGTACGGCAGGTTATATGACCGCAGATCAGTTGCGCGGTTTACATCAAGACGGCAACGAGATTGGCGGACATACGCTCAGTCACACCAAACTATCCGCCGTGCGCGGCGCGGATTTGAAACGCGAGATATGTCAGGATCGCCTGAATTTGCTCGCGTACAATTTTGACGTTACCTCCTTTGCCTATCCCTATGGATATTACGACGAAAAATCCAAACAAACCGCGATTGAATGTGGATATAACAATGCGCGTATTGTCAGCAGCGGTCCCGCCGTTATTCCGCCAGTAGACGCATACGCCTTACCCGCCATGCCGTACATTGTCAGCGATACGCGCTTTGCGAAAATGACGCGTTACGTTACCCAAGTGGAAGACGCGGGCGGCGGCTGGTCAATTTTTGTTTTTCATCACGTCTGCGATGGCTGCGATCAATTCTCGGTTTCGTTGGAAACATTCTCGAAGTTCGCGCAATGGCTTGGCGAACAGCAAAAAACTGGATTGGTCGTGAAAACAGTGGGGGAGGCGGTTGGCGGGGAAGTAAAGCCGGGCGTTGCGCCGTAGTTGTAAATCGTAATTGGTAATGTAGGCGGGCGTCTTTGCCGACCAACATGAGATATCCGCTACTGTGCCGTATCCCCCGTCGTCCCGCAGTACCTCGTCGCCTTTTTGCAGCGACGCGACAATGAGGTCTGGGTTTTCCTCTGCGGTCGCGCTTGGCGTGATAGATTTCCAGCCCTCTTTTGTCATAACAGGATGTTCTGTGGTCATCCGTAGGGGCGGATTATCATCCGCCCGCTCAATCGCAAAATCCACGCGGCACATATGATCTCGTATTGGCTGATCCAGTTTTGTGACTGTAGAGACCGATCTATTCCCCTGCTCGTCCTGACTCACGACCCTGTCCCCCACCACCACGTCCTCGATATTTTTCTTCTCATTCCCCTCCATCTTTACCTTCGTCCCCGCGGCAAAGCACGTCCACCCGTTTGGGGGGCCGCCAGACGTACAACTATTTACTATCTCGCACTCGCCACAGCCATCATTTCCAGCACAGCCGCAACCTGTGGAAAAATCATGTTCATAGTCACAGTTACCAAACCTATCAAGCACTCCACATCTCAACTGTCCCTGACATTGAGCCATGACCTTTGGCGTCAAAAGCGCGCTCCACCACAGAGAGACTAGCATTGTCCCGACAAAATATATAGCGTTTTTTTTCATCTAGCGTATTGGAGTTATGGTAAATAGTTTTGGCGTAGATATCCCATATTTATACGAAAACGCATTGTTTACTTTTTTGTCGCTCAACCCAGAGCGCAAGAGTACTTGCCGAATCAAAAAATACCCCAGCGACTCATCCGCAGTCTCCTTGTCCAAACTGTTATATATATTCGCGTCCAGATAGATTTTCAAAATTGGCATATTCCCCATCCATTCGCCATATACAAACGTGCGCCCCTTTACGCCTGCCCCCTCTGTCGTCTCTTTGCGTGCGCGCGTCAGCCAGATGATTGCCTTGCTCAACTTGATATTATTTTTGGTTGCTTCATCGCGGAATTCCTTTTGTGTTTCTTGGTCAATTTTTAGTCGGTAGTCAGGTCGCTGGTTTAGTATCGCCACATACCCGTCTTGCAATACGCCAAATCGCCATATCAGCAGCAACAACAATACCAAGACCGCGCCCATCATACTCAAAATCCATTTATACCCTCTCGCCATATAGACCACTATGTCACAACGAAAGAGTTTTTTCAATCCACTAAAAAGTTATCTCGCCAGTTCAAAATAATGACCTGCAAGTCTTTCATAATTGAAACTTGTCCAATCAGTATTAGCCAATTTTGCATAATTAATGACCACCATAGGTGGATCTGCCCACGCCATTACTTCTGTATATTTTGGTTGCTGATCAATGGTCTTTTCAATCACCATATTAAATACCTGAGACGCTCCCATCAATTTTTCCTCAGCAGACAACTCCTGATACAAAGGGTATCTTAACAATTTTGATTTTTTAACAGCGTTCTCTCCCCATTCACTCCCCATTCTAAATTTCCATGACAAAATATTACTCCCACTTGGCGAGGTCACTGGCTCTACCCTCATTTGCTCTACTGTAAAATTGATGTCACAGTATGGGTCCTTGGAATAATCAAAATCATCAAAATCGTTTGCATCATCGGACATAGTTTCGCTCTTTTTTGGCACATCAAAGCCTACCATCACTTGCGACAAATCTATATTTTCCAGTTTTTCTACTCCGCAAGCCTTTATATATCTTGCGCTTTGAGCGTATGGATTATTTACAGGGACATACAAAGTAACTGGCTCGCCGCCTTTTTCTACATGTCTTACAAGAGCGCTAGCGCTAGGAAACTGTTTCAAAAACGCAGCATGGTCGTCAATGATATTTTGTGGAAAGTCTTTTATAAATCTAGGGTTGACAAGCGAGTTATTCACCGCCCACAAAGCGCTGATAGTTTTGTTCCGTAGTTCCTTCGCTTTGCGGTCTTGCACTCTCAATTCGCCTCCTGCCATCCCTTCTTCTGTCCACAAAACCGTGCCGTCAGCGCTAGAGAATATCACTTCCGCCACTACCCACTTGCCATCTTTAAGTTCGTATCCATTTACGCTCTGCCACTTGCCGTCTTTATCAAAAACCATATCCTTGTCGCTGAGCGTGACTTCTGTTCCGTCTGCTAGTTGAAGGGTAAATTCTGAACCGTTTTTATAAAGTCCAGGAGCAACTATTACACTCCAAGTATTATTTTCATTTAGTAGAGCACTCTTCTCTCCAGGCTTGCTGCCTCGGTACCATTTCCCGTCCGCATCTTGCCAAATAACCGCTGTCGAGGTCGGCGTGGATGTTTGAGTCACAGGCAAAGTGACGGTCATCTTGGGGATGACTGTCACTTGCAGCGCGGGGGCGTTGGGCGAACATGCGAAAAGAATACATGCAAGAATGGGCAGAAGAATTTCTTTCATGGGTTACTCCTAATCTGGGCTGTTTCTTAAATGCTCTTTTACCAAAGAGTTCAC
>JAQTWR010000150.1 GCA_028689195.1 Anaerolineales bacterium
GTTCGTCTGAAAGCCGACAAGGTTATATAAATCGCCTGCGAGATTATCCTGCCGAAGTTGAACAACGCCATACGGACGCCTGCCCGTGCGCGGATCGCGCAGCCCCACGGGGCGCATGGGACCGTAAGCCAGAGAATCCACGCCGCGTTCGGCAATCACTTCGACGGGCAGGCAGCCTTCAAAGAATTGTCCCGCCTTCACGCCCGCGCGGATCGCTTCTTCAAACGAGCGCAACTCAATCCGCTCGGCAGTTTGCAGCGCGGCGACGAAGGCGTAATATTCGTCTTTGGTGAACGGACAATTGATATAGTCGCCTTCGTCCTGCTCGCCTTTGTCGTAACGCGAGGCGCGAAAAGCGACGTCCATGTTGATTGATTCCGCGCGGACAATCGGCGCAATGGCGTCGAAGAAAAATAAATGCTCCTCGCCGCTGAGTTGGGCAATGGAACGCGAGAGACTCTCCGAAGTCAGCGGACCGCTCGCCACGATAACGGGCGTTTGCGGAATTTCCTTCATCTCCGCGCGGATAATTTCGATGTTTGGATGGTTTTCTATTTTCTGCGTTACTTTGCGCGCGAAGGCTTCGCGGTCAACCGCCAGCGCCGCGCCTGCGGGGAGCGCGGTCTCTTCGGCGCATTCCAGCAGCATGGAATTTAATTCGCGCAGTTCGTTTTTCAACACGCCCGAAGCGCGGTCGGGCAGATTCGAGCCAAGCGAATTCGAGCAGACCAATTCCGCGAAGTCGCCGCTGAGATGCGCGCCCGTCGAGTTTTCAGGGCGCATCTCATAGAGGCGAACTTTGATTCCTTGCTGCGCGGCTTGCCATGCGGCTTCGCTTCCCGCCAATCCGCCGCCAATGATGATAAGATTTTCCATAGGTTAAGGCTGGGGATTTACGCTAAAGACAAACGTCTTGATAGGCGTCGTTACGTCCCCATACATCAAACGCAGTTCATATGAACCGCTTTGCAAACGAAAAACGCCTGCGATTGCGGGGTCATAAAGAACGCAGCCCGCGTGATCGCCATATACGGGACAAGGCATATTCAGCAATTCTTTGCCGCCATCGGCGGGAGCGACGACAACATGCAAAGGGTATCCAAACACCGTGCCGCAGGACGTGCGCCAAAAGTTCGCGTTCTCGATCACCGCGACAATTTTTGGAAGACTTCCCGCGTCGGGAGAAAACGCGCTGGTTTGATTCTGCCATTCGACCACGTTATTCGCCGTCCATAAATTCAACGTCGAGTAGCAATTATCTTCGGGCAGGGCAACGCGAAAAACGCGGTAGCCAATCGCGGCGACAATCAGTGTCATAAAAACGCGGTACGCGATATTCCAAACGGGAGAAGATAAAACCCGGCGCGCCTGAGATTTTGAAAGGGAAGCCTCGCGCTGTATCCGCGCGGATTTCATCGCCATGCTTGTATAGTAACCGCCCACCGCGCCGATCAACGCGCCCAAGATTGCGGCGTATTTTGGTTGGAAAGATTCCGCGCCGTATCTTTGAAATAGAAAATACATGCTCCACGCGGCTAATCCCGCCAAAGTCCAACTGCTGACGATTTCGGTAAAATGGTCGCGCTTCAATCCGGGTTCAAATCTTTTGGCTGCGAAACTGGTAACGATGGCGGCAAAGAACAACGCGCCCGCGCCCGCCCAGACATTGAACGCCTCCGCGCTAATCAGCGCCCACGCCGCCGCGAGAATCAGCGCCCACCACCAACGAAGCGGACGGCTTCGCAGCGCCATTCCAAAGCCGAGCAGCGTGCCGCCCATCGCGCCCGCCAGCGTCAGCGTCGTAAAATTCAAAATGTTTTGCGGAGAAACCAGAGCGCCAATATATGCGCCAAGCGCCCAACCAAGAGCGGGAAAAAGCGCCACTGCAACATCGGATAAAGTCGAACCCGCTGCGCGTTGTGGAATCCGCGCCGCCGCGCTTGTCAACTGCGAAGTTGGTTGTGCTATGGGGGCGGTCGCGTCTCCTAACGCGGAATCGGGTTTGGCGGGCGCGGAAGTTTGTTTGGCAAGAAGCGGCTCGTTTATCGCCAGCGTAGGCAGTTCCGACCTGATTTCCATCTCGGACAAAATCAGCGTTTTTTCGGGGATGGACTTTTTCAACGCGCTCACCATGTCGGCGGCGGTAGCGAAGCGATTCGCGGGGTCTTTCTCCAACGCTTTGAGAATAACCAATTCCAAATCATACGGTATGGCGGGATTGATTTCGCGCGGCGAGGGCAGGCTGTCTTTGATGTGCTTCAAAACGACGGCGATGGGCGTCTCTGCAGAATAAGGGACGCGCCCCGTCGCCATTTCGTAAAGAACAACGCCCAGCGAATAAATATCGGAACGCCCGTCAAGCGGGTCGCCCATCCCCTGCTCAGGCGACATGTAAAACGGCGTGCCGACAATGCCTCCGCTTGCGGTGATTTTATTTGCGGATTCCAGAACTTTTGCCAAGCCAAAATCGGAAAGCAGGCAATTGTTTCTTTCGTCCAGCAGAATATTGGAAGGCTTGACGTCGCGGTGTACGAGACCGTGCGCGTGGGCGTAATCGAGCGCGTCGCCGATTTGCGAAATCCGCTGACGAATTAAGGCTAGGGATTGCGGAGAGCCGTCGAGGGTATTGGCGAGCGTGCCGCCGGGGAGCAAAGGCATTACAAGGTAGGGATAACCGTTGGCGTTGCCATAATCGAACACGGGCAAAATATGCGGATGTTGAAGCTGCGCGAGGATTTTTGCCTCGCGCCCAAAACGCGCCACAAAGTCCGCGTCCTGCGCCAGATGCTGCGGCAAAACTTTTACGGCTACATAACGATCCATTGCGGGTTGGCGCGCTTTGTAAACGGACGCCATGCCGCCTTCGCCGAGTAAAGCGACAATTTCATACGCGCCAAACATTTTCCCAGTTAAATCTTCCATGCTTTAGGATTCCTTGCGCGAGAGTATAGCATAATCGTTAAAATTAAAATATTCATTCACGAATATCAAAGGCATAGTAAAATCGTCGAATGGAAATTCAACTCGCAGTCGCCAAAGTCAACAAATACGCGGTCTCTGAAAGCGGGGATACGCTTGAAGTGATCGAACGTCCCAACGGCGGACTCTCCGTCGTGCTGGCAGACGGTCAAACTTCGGGACGCGGCGCAAAAGCCGTTTCGCAGCTCGTCGTCCGCAAGGTGATCGGCTTGCTTGCCGAAGGCGTGCGAGACGGCGCGACCGCGCGCGCCGCATCTGACGCGCTGTTCACAGACAAGGCGGGAAAAGTCACCTGCACGCTGAACATCGCCTCGGTGGATTTGCACAGCAAGACCATTGTGCTGACGCGCAACAACCCCGCGCCCATGTTCATTTGCCGCGATGAAGAAATCACCGCGCACAAAGAAGAAAGCGTTTCGCTCGGCGCTTCGCGCAACGTGCGCCCCGTCATCACCGAGTTGGAACTTGAAGCAGGGCTTACCATCATCATCTTCAGCGACGGAATCAGCCACGCGGGAGAAAGACGCGGGCAGCCGATGAACGTCGGCGCGACGATCCGCTCGATTATAGAAGACCAGGACCCCGCGCCGCAGCAACTCGCCGACTCGCTGCTCGCGCACGCGGTCAGCCTCGACGATAACCGCCCCGCAGACGACGTGAGCGTGCTGGTGCTGAAGGTCTCCGAACACAGCGGCGACAACGTCCGAAGGATGACCGTCAGGCTTCCAATCAATGGCTAAACGCAGGCGCGGCGCGGAAGCAAACAAACATCGCTGGCGGCATATTCAAGCCTCGCTGCGCGACACCACAATTTTGCTGGGCGAGTTTCGCGCTCCGCTGTTATGGTTTTCCATTGCAATTCTTGGCGGGGGATTTCTTTACAACTTCATTTCGACCATCGCCAACGAGCCGACGGACGGTCTTGCCGAATCCATTTACACGGTTTTGACGCTCACGTTTTTGCAGCCGCCGAACCGCGATTTTCCGCATCACGTCGGTTTGCAATTATTTCACTTCATTATGCCCGTCATCGGCATCTTCATGCTCGCGCAGGGATTGGCGGATTTTGGAAGCCTGCTCTTCAATCGCCGCTCGCGCAGTAAGGAATGGGAAATGGCTGTCGCATCTACCTTAAAAAAACACATCGTTCTCATCGGACTGGGGCATCTCGGCTACCACGTCGCGCTCAAATTGCATGAAGCGGGCGAACAAATCGCGGCGATTGAATTCAACGCCAACGCAGATACGATTGCCGCGGCGCGCGAGCTCGGCATTCCCGTCATCCCCGACGACGCGACGCGCCCCGCCGCGCTCGAAGCGGCAAACATCCGGGAAGCGCGCGCGATTATTCTCGCCAGTCAAAACGATTCGATGAATTTGCAAATTGCGTTGAAAGCGCGCAGCGTGAATCCAAATATCAAAGTCGTCATCCGCATCTTCGACGAAGATTTCGCGCACGCGCTTCAAGAACAATTTGGATTTATCGCGTTGAGCGCCACAGAAATGGCGGCGCCGATTTTCGCGGCGTCAGCTTCGGGCGTGGATATTACCAATCCAATTTCGGTGGAGGGACAACTGCTGAGTTTGGCGCGAATTACCGTCTCGGAAGACTCTTCCATTGCGGGCAAGACCGTCGGCTATGTGGAAGATACTTATCGCCTCAACATTGTTTTAATTCGCCACGATCATCACTCTGAGATGCACCCCACTGATCGCAGCGTCATTCAAACAGGCGATACGCTCGCCGCGCTCGGCTCGCCCGACCATCTACATCATCTCACGCGCGATAATGAATGACGAAAAGCAAGCCGTGATTGGAGTCGTCGGACCTTGCGGTTCGGGCAAATCCACGCTGATTGCGGGATTAGAGCAGCGCGGCTATCGCTGCCGCCACATCGCGCAGGAACATTCCTACGTTCAATATATGTGGCGTCACATCACAAATCCCGACGTTCTCATTTTTCTGCACTGTTCGTTTGAGAATTCCACCGCGCGCCGAAACCTGAACTGGCTACGCGCCGACCACGAAGAACAAATGCGGCGGCTATCTCACGCGCTCGAACACGCAGATTTAATTATTGATACAAACGTATTAAATCCAGAAGAAGTTCTTAACCGCGCGCTGGAATTCCTAAAGGGATAAATCCGCGACGCGGTTTTTTTCGCGAAAAAAAAGGACGGTTTCGCCGCCCTCTTTATTCCATCAGCCCCGCTTTTTTCAACGCATCTTCCAACACTTCCATCGTCACAGGCTTGATCAAAATCGCCTGCGCGCCGCCTCTCAACACGCGCTGTTTCATTTCGGGCTGGTCGTCGGACGTAATGACGATGACCGGCGCTTTCATCAAGCGCGGTTCGCGTTTGAGATAAGCGAGAATTTCCGTGCCATCAATGCCGGGCATGTTAATATCCAAACAAACAAAGCGCGGGATGAAATCTCCCAGCATGGAAAGCGCGGCGCTGGAGCCATACGCAACACGGGCGGGAACGTCCAATACCTCCAACATCCTTTGTAAAACATCCGCCATACTTCGGTTATCGTCAATGATTAAGCCGTCCATAGTTTAATCCTCCAGAATAATTTTACCCATTACCGAAACGTCATAGCCCGTCAACTTTGATACAGAGGCGCGGAAATCGCGCAGAGAAATCACATCAAAGAGCGGCGCGAGCAAAGCGCTTTCGGCGTGTTGTTTTGGGATAATCAAATCATAGCGCTCTTGAAAGAGAGGGATGAAATCCAGTTCAAGCGCTTGCGCGGCGGCGGCGATTCCAAGCCCGCAATCGGCGCGACCCGACGAAATGGCGGCGGCGATTCCAAGATGCGTATACTCTTCCCGATCATACCCGCGAATCAACTCGGCGGGTTGATTTATTTTTCCCAGTTCATAATCGAGCAGCACGCGCGTCCCTGCTCCGCGCTGGCGGTTGATAAACATCACATCGAGGCGCGTCAAATCGCGCAGGTCTTTAATCGCTTTGGGGTTATTCTTTTTCACTATCAAGCCTTGATCGCGCCCAACGAGCGCAATCACTTTGACGGGGATATTCGGCATGTATTGGCGGATATATGAAATGTTGTACTCGCCCGTTTCGGGATTGAGCAGATGCGAACCCGCGAGATGCGCTTCGCCGCGACGCAGCGCGACAAGCCCGCCTTGCGAGCCGACATTCGATGACGCGAAGCGGCGGTCGTGGTCGGATAAAAACTGCGCGAGTAAATCCAAAATCAAATCATGCGAGCCGATGCAGAAAATTGTTTTTTCGAGATCGGCTTTGCTGCGATAGAGATGAACCTTAACGGATTCGCCCGCTTCCATTCCCTGCGTGCCGCGCGGAATCACCGCCAGCCCATCCGCTTGCACCAGCGAGGTGATGACTCCCGCCCCACGAGAGAGCGGCGCAGCGAGCAACTTCTCGCCCACGCGCCCAGCCACCACGCGGACATAATCATCATCACCGGCGGGCGAGTTGATTTTGCGCGTGAGCGTCGCGGTCTCAACGGGAAGTTCGAGCGGCTTGCGTCCGAGCCATTTGGCAATGACCGGCTCGGCGAAGATGTCAATAGTCAGCGCGGCGGAGACGGGGTAACCCGGAACACCTATGATGGGCACGTCACACTTGCGCTGGCGCGCAGTGCCAGTGTTGCGAGGCGAAGCCGAAGCAATCTCCTCGTCGCT
>JAQTWR010000151.1 GCA_028689195.1 Anaerolineales bacterium
TTGTCTTTGACCGCCCGCTTTTTGAGAAGGTAGCCAAATCCATTATCGGCGGCGAAGACGTGGATATCGGCTCGTCGGGTCACATGGTTATGCTTGAACGGCGCGAAGCGGTGGACCGCGCAATCGAGCGCTTCCTCGAAGGCGAGACGAAAAAATCGTGGCGCGATTCTTCTTCCATTGCGCCGAAATCTTCGCGCGACGATCTCAAGCGCGAGCGCGTCTGGTTGAATCATTATGAAGATGGCGTCCCTTACACGGTGGACGTCCCTCGCATTCCTGCGCAATATTTATTGCGCTCCTCCGTGCGAAGATTTCCAAACAAACCCGCAATTTATTTTGAAGGCGCAAAACTTTCCTACCGCAAATTGAATCACGAAGCGAATCGTTTTGCCAATGCCCTGCTCGCACAAGGACTTGGCAAAGGCGCGCGCGTGGTTCTGCTTTTGCCCAACGTGCCGCAAATGGTGATTGGCTATTACGGCGCGTTGAAGGCGGGCGCGACGGTGGTTTTGATTCCGCCGATGACCGAACCCGAAGAACTTGCGCGCCAGATCAAAGAAGCGGATGCGAGCGTGTTGGTTACGCTTTCCATTTGGTCAGGTCTGGCAAATCAGATTCAGCACGAGGCAAACGTTCCGCATGTCGTTTTGACTGACGCGGCAGATTATCTTCCCCTTCCGCAATATCTTATTTCGCGCTGGCGCAACCGCGATTTGAATTTGCGTAACGCGCTGCACTGGAATCGCTGGCTCGCGGGGCAAAGCGATAAATCTCCCGTTAATGAATCTGCGCCCGAAGACCTTGCGGTCATTGAATATACGGGCGGTACCACGGGGCAGTCGAAAGGCGTGATGCTTTCGCATCGCAATCTCGTCGCCAACGCGCTGCAAACCCGTCATTGGCTGCCCGCAGCCGAAGAAGGCAAAGAACGATTTCTATGCGTTGTGCCGTTCTTTCACAGTTACGGCATGACCGCCGCGTTGAATGTTCCAATTTCGTTGGGCGCGGCGCTGATTCTGAAAGCGCAATTTCAAACGCTCGACGTTTTGAAAACCATCAAACGCTACAAGCCGACGATTTTCCCCGGCTCGCCAAGCATGTACGTCGCCATTACCAATTTCCGCGGCGTGAGGAAATATAAAATCAGTTCCATTAAAGCCTGTATCAGCGGCTCTGCGCCGTTGCATGTGGAGGTGCAGGAATCGTTTGAAAAATTGACAAAGGGAAAACTTGTCGAAGGATATGGACTGACCGAAGCCTCCCCGATTACGCACGCGAACCCGCTTGGAAAGAATCGCAAGGTGGGCAGCATCGGCGTTCCGCTGCCGTCTACGCAAGCCGCCGTTGTGGATTTGATTTCCAATCGTAAAGAAGTCGAACCCGGTCAGATCGGCGAACTCGCGGTGCGCGGTCCGCAGGTAATGATGGGTTACTGGAAAAACGAATCCGCGACCAAAGAAGTCTTGCTGGATGACGGCTGGCTGCTTACGGGCGATATTGCCCAAATGGACGAGGAGGGATATTTCCGCATTATCGCGCGTAAAGCCGATATGTGGTATCCCGAAAAGCCCGGCACGCCCGCCTTCCCGCGCGATGTTGAAGAAGTAATCTACGAAGTGCCGCAAGTGAAGGAAGTAACCGTCGTTGCCGTTGCGGGACATCCCTTTGCCTTTGTGATTGCAGGCAAAGAAAAACCCAGCGCCGAGTCGATTATGGCGTACTGCAAGCGCCGCCTGCCGCCGCATCTCGTTCCGCGTTTTGTCATCTTCATGGACGATTTTCCGCGCACGTTTATCGGCAAAGTGTTAAGGCGCGAACTGGCGAAAAGATTCGAGAAACACGGCGAAGGGGCGCTGCCGGAAGACGAATAAGAAAAAGAGTTTTGTGAAAACGAAAAATATAGCAATTGCATCGCGGTGAAAAAATGTCTTTTGAAAAAATATTAGATCAACCAATAACCAAAAAAGAAATTTTGCAAAACGAGCAAGTCGTAAGTTATGTTCAACAGGGCGAAGGCTCGCCTGTGATTCTTACGCATGGGCTTGCCGCCTCGCTCCATGACTGGGACGACCTCTTGCCCGAACTCGCCGAATCAGGATACGCCGGGTACGCGCTCGATCTTTTAGGACATGGCGAGAGCTGCAAACCGGCAAGTCCTCACGATTACACATTTGCTTCGGTCTTTGAGCATTTCGCCGCATGGATTGATTTGTTGCAAATCAACGAACCGATGACGCTCATCGGTCATTCGCTGGGCGGAGGTTTGGTTTTGCAATACGCGCTGCGCTATCCCAACCGCGTGCGCGCGCTTGCCCTGGTCAATCCGTTTTACGACCTGCGTCAATTGCCGCCTTTTTTACGTTTTGCGTTTCGGCGGCAATTGGTTAATACCGCGTTGATTGACCGCACGCCGTACCGCCTCTTCCGTTTGGTGGTGGACGTAACCAATTTCAATTTTCATATTGGGCAGCACGAACCGCATAGTTTGCCCGAACACATTCGCTATCAAACCGCGCTGGATTACAAACGCGCATCCTCGGGCATTTACAATATTCCGCGCTCGCTGCCCGACTTCGTGGACGACCTGCCGCGCATTAATCAACCGGCGCTGCTGCTCTGGGGGAAGCGGGATCAAACCCTCGCGTCGGATTCATTTCCGCGCATCGCTCATCTGCTCCCGAATATTATCTCGTCTCATGTTTTTCCCATCTGCGGACATGTGCCGCATCAATGCCACGCCGACGAGTTCAATCCGCATGTGATGGGATTCTTGAAGAATCTATAAAGCCTGCGCGACGCCGCTAAAAGAGACGCAAAGATTTTCTTTGCGTCTCTTTTTTTCGCTAAACTAAAAAAACGAAACGTGGAAATTTTTTAAGGATACTGCAACTTAAGTCCCCCTTGCCCGCGATTTGTATGTATGCTAAAATGCCGCTCACATTAGCCATATATACGGGGATGCAGCGCTCAAACGCCCATATCTGGCTCTAACATTTGTTCTAAATTAGCGAGGTTTTTTTCAATGCGTTGTCCTTATTGCAAGCACCATGACTCCAAGGTGTTGGATACATCCCACGATAGCAGCGGCGGAATTCGCCGCCGACGCGAATGTCTGAAGTACGGACAGCGCTTCAGCAGTCACGAGCGACCCATCCTTGCCACGCCGCTGCTTATCAAGCAGAACGATACGCGCGAGGAATTCGACCGCGAGAAACTTGCGCGCGGCATTCGTATTTCGTGCGCCAAGCGTCCCGTTTCTGCCGCAGACATCGAGCGCATGATCGGGCAGGTGGAAGCGAAATTGCAAAAATTGGGCAAGGCGGAAGTCTCTTCGCGCGTGGTGGGCGATCTGGTGATGGAGACTCTAAAAGAAGTGGATCAGATCGCGTACATTCGTTATGCCATCGTATATCTGGGGCTGCACGATCTTCAGTCCATTCGCAGCGAAATAGACCAACTGCTCGAAGATTAACTTAGTGATCTTCCCCGTCTAGTGGGGAGCGTATGTTCGTCCCTTAATCACATTCAGGAGAACCCTATGGTTACAAAGTCCGCCGACAATAAATTGAAACATGGTTTGTTGCCCACTATTCCCATGCCAAAAGACCTTCCGCAGGCGCAGTTGACCGATAACGCGCGTCAGGTGTTGATGAAGCGTTACGTCCGCCGCGGCGACGACGGCAAGCCCGCAGAAACCGTGGAAGAGATGTTTTGGCGCGTGGCGTATCACGTTGCAAAGGTCGAAGACCAATGGGGCGCGGATGTTCAAAAGCGCACGGTCGAGTATTATTATTTATTGAGCAGCAAGAAATTTTTCCCCAACTCTCCTACATTTACCGGCGCGGGAACCCCGCTGGGGCAGTTGGCGGCGTGTTTTGTTTTGCCCATCACCGACGATATGGGACGTGACAGCGCGGGCATTTTCCAAACTTTGCGCGACGCGGCGTTGATTCAACAAACGGGCGGCGGAAACGGCTTCTCGTTCTCGCGGCTGCGCCCGAAGGATTCCCTCGTCAAAACGTCCGCGGGGCGCGCTACAGGACCCGTTGGATTCTTGCGCGTGTATGATCACGCCTTTGGAGCGGTGGCTCAAGGCGGTTCGAGGCGCGGCGCGAATATGGGCGTGCTGCGCGTGGATCATCCCGATGTGGAAGAATTTATCGAAAGCAAGACGAACGAAAATCATATTACAAATTTCAATATTTCCGTCGGCATTACCGACGCGTTCATGCGCGCCGTAAAAAATGACGAGGATTGGGAACTGCGTTTCCCCGACCTCTTTGACGTAAAAGAAAAGGGATTTAGCGGAACGATAGAGCAGGCGGAAGCCGCCGGCGTCAAGATTAACGTGTATAAAAAAGTCCGCGCGCGCGATCTGTTCAATAGAATTGTCAAGCAGGCGCATCACAACGGCGAGCCGGGCATTCTGTTTTTAGACGCGGCGAATCGCGGAAATCCCGTTCCGCACATGTATCAATTGGAGTCGACAAATCCATGCGTAACTGGCGACGCTTTGATCTACACCGAAAGCGGACTGCGCCGCGCGGACGAACTTGCCGCTGAAGGCGCGGCGATCAGTGTCGCTACCGACGCGCGCTTTGGGCGCGAGACTTTTCTTCCTGCAACTCATGTTTTTCAAACAGGCGTAAAACCTGTGTATCGCTTAATGACTCGCGAAGGCTATGAATTACGCCTTACGGAAGATCATCGGGTAATGACCTCGCGCGGCTGGGTGGAGGCTCGCAATCTAAATTCGGGCGATCGGGTTCACATTTTGAATCGAAAAGGCGGATTTGGCGCAAACGGCTCTCTTGAGGAGGGTCGCGTTTTAGGCTGGCTGGTTGGCGATGGAACGGTTAATGCCGTACGCGCCGTGCTTTCATTCTTTGGAGAAGAAAAGCAAGAACTCGCTCCCGCTTTTGCCGAGATGGTTACAAATATTGTGGAGACTCCAAATCAACGCCGCGCTTATCCTGTTGGCGCGACAGAAATTATTGAACGCGATGAAGCGAGGGTAAGTTCTGAACGCTTGGGCGATTGGGCGGCTCAATACGGGATAACAAAAGGCAATAAGCATTTTGTTCCTTCCGCCGTATTTGCCGGGAGCGAATCGATTCAACGCGGTTTTCTGCAAGCGTTATTTACGGCAGACGGACAGGTCAACGACGGCGGCGAAAAGGGCTGCTCGGTTCGCTTGTCTTCCAGCCATTTGTCTCTGCTCAAAGATATTCAGCGCCTGCTTTTAAATTTTGGAATTGCCGGCAAAATCTATGAAAATCGCCGCATGGCGGGGTATCGGCTCATGCCCGACGGCAAGGGCGGAAGTAAAGAATACTTCCACCAGCCTCAGCACGATCTGGCGATCAGCAAGACGAACTTAATTTCTTTTGCAAACGAAATTGGATTCTTGACCGAAGCCAAGCAAGCCAAACTGTCAGGTTATCTTAGCCGTATGAATTGCGGACCGTATGAAGAATCATTCCTTGCAACGGTCGCCGCGATTGAACCTGACGGGGTCGAGCCTGTTTATGATTTGCACCAACCCGACATTCATTCGTTTATCGCGAATGGATTTGTTGTGCATAATTGCGGCGAACAATGGCTCGGACCATACGAGAACTGCTGTCTTGGTTCGGTCAATCTCAACGAACATTGCGGCGCAGATAACGCCGTAGATTGGGAAACTTTGCGCCAGAGCGTCGTGACCGCTACGCGATTCCTTGACGATGTTGTCGAAGCGAATGCGTATGTGCCAGCCGTTCCGCAACTCAAAGAAGCCGCGCACCGCGCGCGCCGTATCGGGCTTGGCATCATGGGTCTCGCCGACTTGATGTATCACGTCGGCGTGCGTTACGGCTCGAAGGAAGGGCAGGAGTTCGGCGCGCAGGTCATGGAATTCGTGCGTTATCACGCGATGAAAACCAGCGTGGAACTCGCCGAAGAGCGCGGACCTTTCCCCGCCATTGAAGGCAGCATCTATGACATGGACGATGTGAAGTGGAAAGTCCCTGAGATGCTGACCAAATTTGAAAATAACTGGAACAGACCCGAGGTCAAGTGGGACGCGGTCTTGAAGGGTATCAAAAGTCACGGGATTAGAAACGCGGCGCAGTCTACAGTCGCGCCGACGGGGACGATTGCAACCGTCGCGGGCTGTGAAGGCTACGGCTGCGAACCCGTCTTCGCGCTGGCGTACATCCGCCATGTGAACGATAACGGCAAGGATCTGAAACTCACTTACGCCAGTCCGCGCTTCGACGAGGCGTTGAAAAAACTTGGGCTTGGCGAAGAGAAGCGTCAGGAAATTGTCGAGCGCGTAATGAACGACGGCACATGCCAGCACATCGCGGAGATTCCGCAAGCGGTGCGCGATACCTTTGTAGTTTCATCCGATATTTCTGCCGAAGAGCATGTGATGATGCAGGGCGCGCTGCAAGCCTTCGTAGATAATTCACTTTCCAAGACGGTCAACTTCCACGCGGACGCGACCGAAGAGGACGTGGCGAAAGCGTACATGATGGCGTGGGAACTCGGCTGCAAGGGCATCACTGTGTATGTGACCGGTTCGCGCGACAAGGTCGTTTTAGAGACGAAAGCCACTGCCGATAAACAGTCTGCGCCAGAGCCTGCCGCGACTCAACCC
>JAQTWR010000152.1 GCA_028689195.1 Anaerolineales bacterium
GTCCCCGACGCGATCTTGCACAAAACGGGCAGCCTCGCGCCCGACGAGCAAGTTATCATGCGCCAGCATCCGCAGCACGCGTATGAAATGCTTTTGCCCATCGAATATCTGCGCTCGGCGCTGGCTGTTCCCTATTGTCATCACGAAAAATGGGACGGCACGGGCTATCCGCGCGGATTGAAGGACGTGGAGATTCCACTGGCTGCCCGCATATTTTCCGTCGCCGATGTTTGGGACGCGCTCACTTCCGACCGCGATTATCGCGCCGCTTGGGGGAAAGAAAAGACAATGGCTTATATTATCGAACAATCGGGCAAGTCGTTTGACCCGCAGGTGGTAAAGGTCTTTTTGTCCATTATGAACGTCGAAAAAAGCGGATAGACGTAAATTGACGCTTCGCTTTCGCCGCGCTATAATAACAACCGAATAGCGTTCGGTTATTATTTGACTCGCCTTACGCACTTTGAACGTATCGCCCTGAGTAAAACCACCGCGCAAAAAACGCGATTCAAAGCAAAAGGAACAAAAGATTCAGCCGCGAATTACGCGGATTATCACGGATAGATTTAAAAATTCGCGCAAATTAGTGAAATCCGTGGCAAAAACGGTTTTGAAATTCCTTGTTCCTTAGCAGCGGAGCGAAGGGTCTCTGAGATAATCGGAGAGGTTCTCACTTGCCCTAGCGGGCGGCGCTAGGGTCGCTTCGCTCAGAACGACACCGCGTAAGGTGAGTTATTTGACAATCATCCATATCTTTTTGGAGGGATCATGCTTGCCCGCTTATACAAAAAACTGACCAATCTCTGGCTGGCGCTTTTCTTTAGCGCGCTGGCTGGATTTCTCTTTTCGCGCCTCTCCGCAGGATTGGCGGCGCTTCCCCCCGGCGCGCCGAGTATCTTTGCCTTGCAGCTGGCGTTCACTCCGCTGCGCTTTCAAACCGTGCTTGAAAAGTGGGGCGAAGTCGCCGTTCAAAATTATGTGACGGGCATGTGGCTCGATTACATTTACCCCGTCGCTTACGCGCTTGCGCTGGCAAGTTGGCTGGCATGGTTGACCGCCAGCCCGTCGAAACCGCCTGAACGACGAATCCTTGTTTTATTCAGTTTGCCACTATTGGCGGGCGCATCGGATTATGTCGAGAACACCCTGCACCTGCTGATGTTGGCGGTATTACATTCCACGCCGTTTGTTTTGGTTTTTATCGCCTCTCTCGCCGCCGCCATCAAGTGGGTCTTCGCGGCGGTTTCGATTTCGGCTCTCCTTGTGTTTGCCGTGCTGTCAATTTCTCGAAAGGAAAATCTTATGCGCCGCCTCAAAAAAATTCTGCTCTCGATTCTTGTTGTAATTCTGGTTCTTGCTATTGTTGTTCCAACCCTCGGCTACTTCGCCGTCGTGCGCCCCGCTCTTCCGCAACTTGACGGTAATCTATCCGCCAGCGGATTGACCGCATCCGCTACCGTGTATCGCGACGCGAGCGGAATTCCGCATATCGTCGCGGATAACGCGCACGATCTCTTCTTCGCGCAAGGATTCGTCACCGCGCAAGATCGTCTCTGGGCGATGGAATCCCAACGCCGCGCCGCGCACGGCGCTTTGAGCGAAATCGTCGGCGAGCGCGGATTGAAGAACGATACCTTCATGCGTATCCTCGGCATGACCGAATCTGCCGAAGCGGATTGGAAGACTCTCGACGCCGAGACGCAATCTGCCCTGCAAGCCTACGCGGATGGCGTCAACGAATATCTCGCGCAGACGGGGAGCAAACTTCCGCTGGAGTTTAAGATTCTCGGCATCACGCCGCAAAAATGGACTCCGATTGACTCGCTGGTTTTTGGCAAACTGGTGTCGTGGGGCTTGAGCAGCAACTATCAGGATGAGTTGGTTGTCGCACAACTCGCTTCAACCCTTTCATGGGACGAGACTCTCTCCATCCTGCCCGATTATCCCGGTCCCGATGTTATTCCTGACGCAAATCTCACCGCGCTTTCCAATACCGCAACTGCGCTGCTCCAAGCGGGCGCGGACTGGCAATCAATCACGCCGCTTGCCAGACCCGATCAAGGCAGTAACGCGTGGGTCATTGGCGGAAGTCACACCGCTTCGGGCAAGCCGCTGTTGGCGGGCGATCCGCATCAGGGACTGTCCATGCCGACTCTGTGGTATGAAGTCGGCTTGCATACCAGCGACGGAAAATATGATGTAGTCGGCGCATCGCTGCCTGGTTTGCCCGGCGTTGAAATTGGTCACAATGCCCGCGTTGCCTGGTCTGTCACCAACGCCCGCCCCGACGTGCAAGACCTGTACATCGAAACGCTCAATGCGGACGGCACGCAATATCAATTCAAGAACGAATGGAAAGACATCACTGTTCGCGAAGAGGTTATTCAAGTTAAAGACGGCGACCCCGTAAAACTAAAAGTTCGCTCCACGCAACACGGACCCATCATCACCGATGCGACTCCCGAAAGCGAAGATACTCTCGCTCTGCGCTGGACAGGCTTGGATGAAGGTCGTCCGCTCGCGCAAGCCATCATTCAACTTGATCAGTCTCAAAACTGGGATGAGTTCCGCGCCGCGACCGCGCTCTGGCAGTTGCCCGGCATGAACTTCGTCTACGCTGATACTGAAGGCAACATCGGCTATCAGATGTCGGGCGCGGTTCCTGTTCGGGCGAGCAACGATGTCTATGGTCTGCTGCCAGTTTCCGGCGCGGATGGAGCGCACGAGTGGCAGAGTTTCGTCGCGTTCGATGAACTCCCATCCGCGTTGAATCCCAGCGGCGATTTCTTCGCGTCCGCCAACAACCGCCCCGCCGGCAAGGATTATCCATATTTCCTTTCGCATTATTTCCAGCCGCCTTATCGCGTGGTCTTGATTAGCGATACGATCCGCAACTCAAAGAATTTCACCGCCGCCGATTTTGGCGCGCTGCAAGCCAGTTGGCACAGCGACATCAATTTGCAGGTCGCAAAGGCGATAGCGAATGAAGCCGCGCCGAAAAATGATTCTGAAAAAGCCGCGCTGACTCTCTTGAAGGATTGGGACGGAACAATGTCGCCCGACAGCAAAGCCGCATCGTTGAGCGAAGCCGCGCTAAGACATATCATCCGCCTCACGCTTGGACTGAAACTTGATTCTGCTACGACGGACTCTTATCTCACTTTGGCAGGCTACCCCTACATGTTCCTGCAAAGTTTGCTCGACGACCCGAATAATTTTTGGTGGGACGGCAAACGCTCCGAGACGATGAGCGCCGCATTGACCGCCGCCGTGAACGAACTTGGCGCGGATCAATCTAAATGGGATTGGGGCGACATCCACACTTTCACTTTTGCTCATCCGCTTGGGAGTGTTGCCCCGCTTGCGCCCATCTTCAACCGCGGACCTTATCCCACAGGCGGCAATTGGAACACCGTAGACAGCGGCGCATACTATCCTGAAAAAGCCTACGCTATGGGGCTTGGACCCGCCTACCGCATCATCAGCGATACAGCCAATTGGGACGCGTCGCTTTCCATCATCCCCAGCGGCGAATCGGGTCAACCGTTCAGCCCATATTACGCCGACCAGATTCAGTCATGGCTGGCGGTGAAATATCACAACCTGCCATTCACCATGCCTGCAATTAAATCTGCGGCGGCACATACATTGAATTTGAATCCATAGATTAAACAAAGCACGAAGAGATACAAATGTTTTCCTTTGTGTCTCTTCGTGCCCTTTTTGGTAAATCAAGATGCCCCGCCCCGATGTCAGCGATAAACGCAAAGCGAAGATATTAAAAGTTGCCCGCGACATCTTTGCGCGCAAACCGCTCAAAGACGTCAAAATGCAGGACATTGCCCGCAAGGCAGGTCTGAGCGTGGGCGGCGTGTATTGGTATTTCAAAAGCAAGGATGAAATTGTAGGCGCGCTGCTTCTTCAAAATGCCGAAGAAAATATCGCCGTTCTGAAAACCCTCAGCGAAACGGATGCGCCCGCCGCCGCGCGTTTGATGACTTTCTTCGAGCGGGTCATGGCTTCAAGCGAAGACCTCGCTGAACTCTATCTCACGGGCGCGAAATATCAATCCATGACCAGCCACGATCCGCAAGCACGCGCCGTCATGGAGCATGTGGGCGCAGACTTTCAATCTGGGATCGAAACGATTATCGAGCAAGGCGTCGCGCGCGGAGAGTTTATTCAGGTCAACGCGCAAGACGCCGCCACCGCATTGATCGGCGCGTATGAAGGCTTGATGTTGTTATGGGTCATGTCGCCGCAAACCATGCGATTGAAAGAATCCGCGCAGGTGGCGGCGCAATTGTTGCTGGCGGGGTTGACTGCATCACGACATTAGACTTTATCGGAAATAAATTTGTGCAGGAATTACAATAATGGAGAAAATACAATGACTTCTTCTTCGCGCATTCTCAAATGGTCGCTCTTCGCGGGGGCGCTGTATTTCTTTTCGATTTCCGTGGTTCACATGCTGGGAATTAAAGTCCCCATACTGTTCATATATTTCAACGTTCCTTCGCACGCCTATCAGGATCGCATTATTTCGTTTTTAGCGTTTGGTTGGGCGGTGTTCCTGTTTACGGCTTTTACCGATCCGCAGAAACAAAGCGCCCTGGTTCGGGCGATTCTGATCGCGGGAGCGGGCGCTTTGATTGGATTGAGCGTCAATAACGCCGCGACGGATTTTCAATCTCTTGGCGCGGATATTAACGCGAATATTTTTTGGGCGGAAACCGCCGGGGTATTTGTCTACTGGCTGTGGCTGGTCGTCTTCTACTTTCGTTCAAACAAATAGAAAGGCTCGCTTACGCCTCTGACACTTCAAAATCGTGGGTGATCTCCACCGCGTCTTTGAGCGTGTTGTACACCGAGCAATATTTCTCTTCGCTTAGCAAAATCGCCTTGCGGACTTTTTCCGCGTCTATGCCTTTTCCAATCGCTTTGTAGTGGATGTGGATTTTGCGAAAACGCCAGGGCGGGTCGTCGTCCTGAATACTTTCCGCGCTGACTTTTAACGCCTGCAAATCCTGTCTTTGCTTGTTGAGGATTTCCACCACGTCATGCGAAGCGCAGCCAATCAGCGCCAGAGGGAGCAGGTCCGACGCGCTGACTCCCTTCGGTTTCATAACGATCTGATAATTGTCCTTATCGCTAAGGATGAACTCTTCTTCTGGATTCCAGTTGAGGTTAACGGTTTTAGTTGCCATGTCCGCAGTATAGCATTAAAAGCGCGCGGAATAAATTTATCGAGTCCCTTTCGGCTATAATCCGCCTGATGAATCTGCCGCTCAACCAAATCCTTAAAGGCGATTGCGTAGACGTATTGAACGCGCTGCCTGAAAAATCCATTGACTTGATCTTCGCCGACCCGCCGTACAACCTGCAACTGCGGAACGATTTGCATCGCCCCAATATGACCAAAGTGGACGCGGTCAATGATTCGTGGGATCAATTTGATTCTTTTCAAGCGTATGACGACTTTACCCGAAGATGGCTCTCCGCCTGCAAGCGCGTCTTGAAGCCGACAGGCTCCATTTGGGTTATCGGCTCGTATCACAACATCTTCCGCGTTGGCGCGATTATGCAGGATTTGGGTTTTTGGATATTGAACGACGTGCTATGGATCAAAACAAATCCCATGCCCAATTTTCGCGGCGTGAGATTCGCCAACGCGCACGAGACGATGATCTGGGCAAGCGTCGGCAAGGGCGCAAAATATACGTTCAATCACCAGGCGATGAAGGGGCTGAACGACGAAAAGCAAATGCGTTCCGATTGGTGGCTGCTTTCATTGGCGACGGGCAAAGAGCGGATAAAAGATAAAAACGGGAACAAAGTCCACTCTACGCAGAAACCCGAGTCTTTGTTGTATCGCGTGATCTTGTCGTCCAGCAATCCTGAAGACGTGATCCTCGATCCGTTTTTTGGCAGCGGAACAACGGGGGTGGTCGCGTCGCGCCTTCATCGGAATTGGATCGGTATCGAGCGCAAAACCAAATACGTCGACGCGGCAAAAAAACGAATAGCGAAAATCCAGCCCGAAGAATTCGACGCGCAAGTATTCGACGTGAGAAGCAAAAAAAAATCCGCGCCGCGCGTGGCATTTTCAACGCTCGTGGAAAACGGACTGCTGCGCGTGGGTCAAAAAATATATTTTGCAAAAGACAAATCGCGCTTTGCAAAAATCAAACCCGATGCGCAAATTTGCGCCGTCGGCGGCGTGGAGGGCAGCATTCACAAAGTGGGGAGTATCTACATGAACGGCGCGCCTTGCAACGGCTGGGAGCATTGGTACGCGCTGGAAAACGGGAAGATGGTCAGCCTCGATACGTTCCGTGAGAAGTATCGAAAAGAAAATGAAATCGCGTAAATCGGAATTTCAAAGTCAAGCGGCTTTGAAGTCTGATAAATATTCCAGCGTGAAAATTTCCCTTGCCAACCATTCGGGCGGATTTATAGCGTTCAATAACGATTTGTTTTTTGCAATCGCTTCTTCAATATCAATCCATGCGGGTTGAAAGCCAAAGTCTTTTTCGTAG
>JAQTWR010000153.1:0-2844 GCA_028689195.1 Anaerolineales bacterium
TTTGGCATTTGGCGCGGAACTCGCCGCCAAGCCGGACGCGCAATTGGACTCGCCGGCGGTTGGCTGCGCTCCTTGTGGTTTTATCTCGCTTTGACCGCGTTGTTCTTTGGCGTTGCCTGCTTTAGTTGGATTCCCCTGCCGTGGACGATTTCTCCGCAAGCCCGCGCGTGGATGCAGGCTCTCGGCTCGCTGCTTTATTTCCCCGGCATGTTCTTTGTGTTGTGGGGACGATTGGCGCTTGGCGAAAATTATTTTGTCTCGAACGGTTTTGGCGCGCAACTATTCGAGGGACATCAATTGGTCACGCATGGACCCTTTGCCATCGTCCGCAACCCAATGTACTGCGGACTCATTCTTGCGGCAATTGGCGCGCTCCTGCTTTATTTCACATGGACGACTTTGTACTTCGCCTGTTTCGCGCCGCTGTTAATTTTCCGCGCCCGCAGGGAAGAAGCGGTACTGTCGGCGGAATTTGGCGAACAGTGGGCTGAGTATTGCAAACGCGTCCCGGCGTTTATTCCGCGCTGGAGGACGTTTCCGCGTTGAGAAAGCGAGACAAACATGACCGTTCAAAACCTGCAAGGCGTTGCGCGAACCCTGCTCGTTCCGCTGGCGTGCCGCGCCATTGATACCATCCGTCCCGATGCGATCCTCCGCGATCCGCGCGCGGTGGAAGTCTATAACGCGCTTGGCGGTAATCCCGATTTTTTGATGGGCATGCGCGGACATGATCTTGTTGCCGCCGTGATGCGCGCGCGTCAATTTGATACCTACGCCCGCGATTTTCTCGCGCGTCGTCCAAGCGGAATGGTGGTAGACCTCGGCTGCGGATTAGACACGCGCTTCGACCGCCTCGACGATGGGAATCTTCTCTGGCGCGGCGTAGACCTGCCCGAAGTGATCGAACTGCGCCGCGAGGTTCTTCCCGATACGGAGCGCGGCAAAACCATCGCGCGCTCCATGTTTGAACTTTCGTGGTTGGATGAAATCGCGCGGCTGAACAAGCCCGTCATCTTTTTGGCGGAAGGCGTGTTCCCCTATTTCAGCGCTGCGGATGTGAAGCCGATGATTCTCGAAATGGCGGCGCGCTTTCCCGACGCAGAACTGGTCTTCGACGCGGCGTCTCTCTTCATCGCAAAACATCACAACCGCGCCAGTTCCGTGTTGAAAAAAACGGGTACGCGGATTCTCTGGGACGTGAAAAATCCGCAGGAACTTGAAACGTGGGGATTGCATTTACTCGACCAGTGGTACTACTTCGACGCGCCCGAACCCCGCCTGCGTTTCTTCGGTTGGATACGGCTGATTCCCTTCATGGCAAAGTCAACGGGTATTTTCCGCTATCGGCTTGGAAAGTAGCGGCGGTTATTTTTTCCTGCGGACGTAAAGAATCTTCTCGACGCGCGCCACCGCTTCTCCTTGTTCGTTCAACACATCCGCTGTGAAAATCGGCTCGACCTTGTGTTGAGTATCTGCCTGCGCGCGAATTTCTTCCACGCGCTCTTGCGGGATGTGAAACTCCGCGCGGACCGTTCCAACCCCCGGTTTGAGGAACTGGATGCTCGCGGCTTTATCCCACACGATGTAGTCTTTCCCCAGCAAACGCATGAGAATCAACATAAACCACGGGTCGCACATGGCGTACAACGAACCGCCAAAATGCACGCCGACAAGGTTGCGGTTGAGGAAGTTCATCTTCAACTGCGCGCGGATGGTGCGCTCGTCAATATTCTGCGACCGTATCCCCGCGCCGAGAAAGGGCGGATAGAGATTGACAAATTTTTCCAGAATGCGTCGGCGTGTGTTCATAAAATTATTGAGTAGCGCTGTGTGAATGATAGTGGGGCGACCCATTGGCTCACCCCTACGCGGTTATGGCTGAGGCGCGATATATCGCGCCTTTACCGGATTCTCGTCATCATCATTCCACCGCAATGGGTTGGCGTTGATGTAATCTGTGATGCGTTGGAGGTCTTTTTCGTCCCGAATTATATGCTCATAATAATTCTGCTGCCAGATGCCGGTGGCGTTGTGTTCGCGTCCGATGCGTTTTGTCACCGCCGATTTGAATGATCCCACAATTGCGCCCAATGAACGCGGCGCGGGTCCATTGGGGCGTAGGGGCGACGCATGCGTCGCCCCTACAGGGGTGTGCGCAAAAATGGATTTGGAATTGCAAACATCGTCATATCTTGGTACGTTGTCCATCGGCATGAATTTTACCCCCGATTATTTGATGGATTCTCGTCGTCAGCATCCCATTGGGCAGGGTTGGCTTCGATGTATCGCCAGATGTTGTCCATCTCCCGTTCGTTGCGGATGATGTGTTCATAATAATTGCGCTGCCAGAATTTTGTAATCACACCCGAATTATCCAGTGCATTCAATTCCTTTGTGGATTGGTATTTGAAATATGCCACAATTTGTCCCAATGTCCGTTTGCGTAGGGGCGGGGTCTCCCCGCCCCGATCTTGGGATAAATCAGGTTGTGGAGTTTTCAAATGGTTTGAATTTGGGTCGTTACGGGGCACGGAGACCGTGCCCCTATGGTCATCAATAATAATGATTATTCCATGCACATGATTCGGCATAATAACGAATGCGCCTGTTTCTACATTCGGGAAATGATTTGGAATTTCATCCCACCATTTTTGAACGATTTTTCCGAAATCGTTCAATGCCATAATTTCATTTTCAATTTTCCCAAACAATCGCGTTGATACGTGACGATGGTCACGAAATATGCGCCTGCCTGTGAATAATCATATCCCTGTAGGCGGATGGATTTTCGGCGATGTTTTTGCGGGTCGAATTTGGTCATGGCAATTGTCGTAGGGGCGAGGT
>JAQTWR010000153.1:2854-6532 GCA_028689195.1 Anaerolineales bacterium
AATAACCCGCGTCCACCATTTTGCGCAGCAGATACGCGGGGCGGTATTTATCCTCGCCCAAATCGCGTTGCAAAACTTCCATGACGAACAGCACCACATCAAGACCGATTAAATCCGCGAGCGTCAGCGGACCCATCGGATGATTCATGCCGAGTTTCATCACCGCGTCAATCGCCTCGGGTGTGCCGACATTTTCCTGCAGCGCGAAAACCGCCTCGTTGATCATCGGGCATAGAATGCGGTTCGAGATAAACCCCGGCGAGTCGTTTGCTTCGACAGGCTCTTTGCCCATCACTTTGCAAAGTTCCACAATCGTTTTCGTCGTCTCGTCAGACGTGGCGAGTCCGCGAATGATTTCCACCAATTTCATCAGCGGAACGGGATTCATAAAGTGCATTCCGATGACTTTATCGGCGCGATTCGTGACCGCCGCGATTTTCGTAATTGAAATGGAAGAAGTATTCGACGCGAGGATGACGCCCTCGCGCGCGTTCGCGTCCATGTCTTTGAATATCTTGAATTTCAATTCGGGATTTTCCGTCGCCGCTTCGATGACCAGATCCGCGTCTTTCATCGTGGACATATCGCCCACGAATTGAATCGCGTCTGCCGAAGCCTTTTGCTCCGCGTTGATCGCGCCCTTCTCCAACAACTTCGCGGTGGATTTGGCAATCGTCGCCTTTGCTTTTTCCAGCGCGGCGGGCGCCACGTCCATGCACGTTACTTGATAGCCCGAGGTCGCGGCAACCTGCGCGATCCCGTTGCCCATCGTCCCTGAGCCGATCACGAAAATATTTTTTATGGTCATGTTTTCCTCGTATGTGTTTAAAAGTTTGCAGATTAAAAAGTTGGAAGGTTCAAACCTTCCAACTTTCAAACTTTCTAACCTTCCACTTCCACCGCCATCGCAACCGCTTCGCCGCCGCCCAAACATAGCGACGCGACTCCGCGCTTCAATCCGCGATCTTTGAGCGCGTACATGAGCGTGGTCAGCACGCGCGCGCCGCTTGCGCCAAGCGGATGCCCCAGCGAAATTCCGCCGCCGTTCACGTTGACCTTCTCCCAATCCCACCCCGCGTCGGCGAGCATGGCGCCGTCCGCGAGAACTTGCGCGGCAAAGGCTTCGTTGAGTTCGATCAAATCCACGTCGGCAAGCGTCCAGCCGATTTTCTTTAAGATTTTTGGAATCGCGTATCCGGGCGCGGCAAATAGATATTTCGGCTCGACCGCGGCTTGACCGTATCCCACAATTCTCGCCAATGGCTTGAGGTTGTTTTTCTCCGCGTATGCGCGCGAGGAAAGTACCACAGCCGCCGCGCCGTCATTCATAGACGAGGCGTTTCCCGCGGTCACTTTTCCGTCGGGTTTGAAAGCGGGCTTCAACTTCGCCAGCGACTCAAGCGAAGTATCTTTGCGCGGACCCTCATCCGTATCGAAGATGGTCACCGCGCCTTTGCGCCCGGGAATTTCAACGGGGACGATTTCCGCTTTGAACTTGCCCGCCTCCTGCGCCGCGATGGCGCGTTGATGCGAGCGAACCGCGAGTTCGTCCATCGCCTCGCGCGTGACCTTGTATTCGTCCGCGATGAATTCCGCCGCCATGCCCATGCCCCAATTTTCAAACGGATCCCACAAGCCGTCGAAAGAGAGCGCGTCGGTCAGGGTTTGATTTCCGAATTTCATTTCGCCCAACCGCCCGTTGACCAGATACGGCGCGCGGCTCATGGATTCGAATCCGCCTGCCACGAAGAGATCGGCGTCGCCTGCGCGAATTGCCTGCGCCGACATCATCGCGGCTTTCAATCCCGACCCGCAAACTTTGTTGACCGTTGTCGCGCCGACGGTATTCGGCAGTCCGCCAAAGATTGCGGCTTGTCGCGCAGGCGCCTGCCCATTACCCGCCTGCACGACATTCCCCATAATGACTTCTTCAATTTCGTTTGGATCAATACCCGCCCGCTTGACGGCGGCTTTGACTGCAACCGCGCCAAGTTTGGTCGCGGGTATGCCGCTCAACGCGCCTAGAAATTTCCCCACTGCCGTGCGCGCGGCGCTTAGAATGACTGCTTCGTTTTCTTTGTTCATGGTGCCTCCTATGTGGTGCGGCTATTATAATCCCACGGGCATATTGTTGCGGCTAGACATGGGGACGTAAAGCCTCTGGTCGTCATTTATTCTTCCATGCCTTTGACGTTTTTTTATAGCTGACGCAAGTTGCCGCCTTATGCAGATTTACCGCAGAGATGCGGAGAGCGCAGAAAAAAACGTCTTAAAACTCCGCAAACTCTGCGCCTCCGCGGTTCAAAAATGCGATTTCATGCGAAGTTTGTTATAGGCTACAACTTGGGTAAATTATGGAATTCGGCAACGAAAATGGGATGGGCTAAAAAAAAGATTTGGTGTATAGTCATTTTGTTATTTCATATCTGATTCGGAGAAACCTTTAGATGAACTTTAACGACTATCAAGCCAAATCCCGCGCTACCGCCAAATATCCCATCATCGGACATGGCGTGGTATACCCCGCGCTCGGACTCGTCAACGAGGCGGGCGAAGTGGCGGGCAAGATTAAAAAAGTTTTCCGCGATAAAAACGGCGAAATCAATTCCGAAACGCGCGAAGCGCTCAAAGCGGAACTGGGCGACGTGCTTTCGTATCTCGCGCAAACCGCAACCGAACTCGACCTTTCGCTCGACGAGATCGCCGAATATAACCTCGCCAAATTATTGGATAGAAAAGCGCGCGGAAAAATTCAGGGCGACGGGGATAATAGATAGGTATCAGGCGCGAGGCGTCAAGTGTCAGGTAATTTCTTGATACGTGAAACTTGACACATGACGCCCCAAAACTCTAACCTTTTTCAAACACGGACAACCCCGCGTCTTTGGTACAATGCCATAAGATACAGGAGATAAAACTATGGCTGGCATGGAAAGATTTACACAGCGAGCAAGGCGCGTACTCAGCATTGCGCATCAGGAGGCTGAACGCAGCCGCCAAAGCAGCATTGGAACAGAGCATCTTCTTCTTGGATTGATTGACGAAGAAGGCGGAGTAGCTGGGCGCGTTCTGCGCGACCTCGGCATGACTCCCGACCGCGTGCGCGAGATGATTCAACGCATCTCGGGTACGTCCGCGAATTTTGACCCCAACCGAATCGAACTCGCGCCCGAAACGCAGCAAGTCCTCGAATACGCCGTGGACGAGGCGCGCCGACTCGGACATCATTATATTGGTACGGAACATATCCTCCTCGCGCTGGTTCGCATCGAATCGACGGGAATGGAAGCCCTGCGCCGACTCGGCGTAACGGGCGAACAAATCCGCAGGCAGACGCGCCGCGTGTTGAACGAATCCGCGCCGTCGTCTCCCACGCCTGCGGGCGCGGCGCCCGGCAAGGGCGCGGCGCAGGGCGCGAATCCTAAAACGCCGTTGGTAGACCAACTCGCGTCTGACCTCACCTCCAAAGCGGAAGAGAAAAAACTCGACCCCGTGATCGGTCGTCAAATGGAGATCGAGCGCGTGATTCAAATCCTTGCGCGGCGCACGAAGAACAATCCCGCGCTCATCGGCGAGCCGGGCGTTGGCAAAACCGCCATCGTCGAAGGACTCGCGCAGCGCATTGTAGATGGCGACGTCCCCGCGCCGCTGATGAACAAACGCGTGCTGCAACTCGAC
>JAQTWR010000154.1 GCA_028689195.1 Anaerolineales bacterium
CATCCATCATCGTCTCAGGACTCATCCACGGCGTAGCCCAATGAATCTGATACAGGTCCACTGATTCCGATCCCAGACGCTCCAAACTTCCCTTTAGCGCGCGAGGGATCGCTCCCTTCATAAAACGCCAGGGCCAGGGAAAAAACTTGGTGGCAACCAACACAGGAGACTCGGTCTCTTTCAGAAACTTCCCCAATAACCGCTCGGAGTAACCCGAACCGTAAATTTCGGCGGTATCCACAAAGCGGACGCCGAGACTGAGCGAAATATCAAACGTCTCGCGGATTTCTTTGTCTGTATGCGTTTGCCCATATCCCCAAATCATGCGGTCTCCCCATTGCCATGCCCCCAGCCCCATTTCAACAGCGTGCAAAAAGCGCGTTTCATTACTGATTTCGGTCATAGCGTCTCCTGAATTCCCCCGATTTTATCTTAAAAAATCGCTTTCCCTTAAAATTCAGGTTACAATTCAGCCCGTTCGATTTTTAACATGGCGTCGCATTCATTTATGCCGCGCCGCAATATTTGGAACTGATGGAACGCGAGACCCTCTCCCAGAAGTGGCGGGGTTTGGCGCTCCCTGAGTTCCGGGAGGTTTCCCCATGTCCAACCCAAACGCTCGGGATGTCGAATCCGCACAAGACCTGAGCCGCAGATTAGGATTGTCCTTTTCCAACCTCGCCCTGCTCGTGCGAGCCTTGACCCATCGCTCGTTTGTCAACGAATACTCGCAGGCGGTCGAAGATAACGAACGCCTTGAATTTCTTGGCGACGCCGTTTTAGATTTCATTGTCGGCGCGTGGGTTTATAACCGCTTTCCCGAAATGCCCGAGGGCGTTCTGACCAAGATTCGTTCCGCGCTGGTGAGAAACGATCACCTTGCGAAGTTTGCCCGTAAACTCGATTTAGGACGCGCGCTGCGACTCGGGCGCGGAGAATCCGCTTCGGGCGGGAAGAATCGCGACAACCTGCTAGGTTCCGCCTTCGAGGCTCTGATTGGCGCAATCTATCTCGACGCGGGACTCGGTGCGGTAAACGACTTCGTCAACCCCATGCTCGAAGAATTGCGCGAGTCCATCATCCATGAAATGCACGATCATAAAAGCGAGTTGCAGGAATGGACGCAAGGACAGAAACTCGGCTCTCCGCGTTACCGCGTAGTTGGCGTTGCAGGACCCGATCACGCCGTCGTCTTTGAAATGGTTGTGGAAGTTCTGGGCGAAATCAAAGGACGCGGCTCAGGCTCCAGCAAAAGCGCCGCCGAACACGCCGCCGCCCACGATGCGCTCAAAAATCTGGGATTGATAGATAACTAAAGACTGGATAAATAGTCAATCAGTTATTTACCAATTATCACTTACCAATCTCTAGTCATCTAATCTCTTACCCTCATGCCTCTCCGCCTAAAATCACTCGAACTGCAAGGTTACAAAACATTCGCTTCGCGCACCGTTTTTGAATTCGCAAGCGGAATTACCGCCATTGTCGGACCTAACGGCTCCGGCAAATCGAATATTGCCGATTCCCTTCGCTGGGTTTTGGGCGAGCAATCTTACACGCTACTGCGCGGCAAAAAAACCGAAGACATGATCTTCTCTGGTTCGGAGCATCGCGCGCGTTCGGGTATGGCGCAAGCCACCATCACTTTCGACAACAGCGAGCAATGGCTTCCCGTTGATTTTTCCGAAGTGGCGCTGGCGCGCACCGCGCACCGCGACGGGCATAACGAATATCTCATCAACGCGCAGCAAGTGCGTTTGCGCGAGATGAACGAACTGCTCGCGCAGGCGGGTTTGAGCGAGCGCACTTACACCATTCTCGGTCAGGGTTTGGTGGACGCTTCGCTCGCGCTCAAAGCCGACGACCGCCGCCGCTTGTTTGAAGAAGCCGCGGGCGTGGGACTCTATCGCGCGCGCCGCGACGACGCGCTAAAACGATTGGACAACACCGCGCGAAATCTCGAGCGCGTCCTCGATATTATGGCGGAACTCGAACCGCGCATCCGCAGTTTGGAGCGGCAGGCAAAACGCGCCATTGATTTCGCCCGCGCGCAAGCGGATATGAAACTCATCCTGCGCGAGTGGTACGGCTATCATTGGCATCGCTCGCAGCGCGATTTGACCGACGTCCGCGAGACGGTACGCGCGCAGGATTTGCGCGTGCAAGATGCGCGCGTGGCGCACGAAAAGACGCAGGCGGAATATTCCGCTTTCCGCGAGCGGCTCTCGGGTTTGCGCGCGCAATTAAATAATTGGCATCGTCAATCCGCCGAGTTGCACAACCAGCGTGAATCCATCAGCAGGGAGCTCGCGGTTCTCGAAGAACGCCGCCGCGCATTGACCAATACGCAAGCGTCCATCCTTTCGGATCAGGAACGCGCGATGGACGAACTCCACCTCGCCAACGACCGCTTCCACGAATCGGAGCAGGATATTGCCCGCATTCAAAGCGAATATGAAGACGCGAAAAATCAACTTATCAACGCGCAAAATTCTTTGCAATCCCGCCAGTCGGACCGCGCCGCGCTGGAAGAACAACTCGCGCAGGTTCGCAATCAAATCGAGAGTTTGAGTCAACAGCGCGCCGAGAATAGCGCGCGTTTGGACGAATTGAAGTCGCGCATCGAAGCGCAAAATCAAAAAATAGAACAAACGAAAGCGTCCATTGCAAACGGCGAGATCGTTTCGGCAAAGGCGAAGGCGCAATACGAATCTGCGAAGAAGGCGCGCGAAGAAGCGCAGTCCGCTTTGCAGGAAGCCGAAGAAAAATCTGTTTCGCGGAAAAACGAATTTGATTCCATCGAGCGCGAACGCCGCGCCGCGCTGGAAGAGCGCACAAAACACGAAGCGGATCATTCGCGTTTGAAGGCGCAGCTCGAAGTGCTGGAGCAATCCGAGCAATCTCTGGCGGGTTATGCCGAAGGCGCGCGTTATCTTTTGGACGCGGCGCGCCAATCGAAACTCACCGCGCGCGGAGCGTTGAGCGCCGCGCTGGACGTTCCCGCCGAACTTGAAACCGCAATCGCCGCCGCGCTGGGCGATACGCTCGACGCGGTTTTGCTCGACGCAAATCAACTTGAAGACGCGCTGCTTTTGCTTGAATCAAACGATGCGGGGCGCGCAGTTTTGTTGCCCGTCATTCAAACCTCGGAGGTTTTCAAAACCTCCGAGGTTTCAAGCGATGGATTGCTTGGAATTGCTTCTGAACTGGTTAACTCATCTGACGAATTGCGCGGCGCGGTGCGTTTGATGTTGGGTCAAACGTTAATTGCCCGCGATAGAAAATCCGCGCGCGAGTTGATTCACAGTCTGCCGCTTCACGCGCGCGTAGTGACCCTGCGCGGAGAAGTGTTTCGCGGCGATGGCTTGGTCATTGCGGGCAAGACCGCCGCGTCGTCTGCGTTGAGCCGTCCGCGCCGCAGACGCGAATTGGATTCTGCAATGGGCGAAGTTCTTGCGCGATTGACTCAATCCAACGATTCTGTCGAACGTTTGTCGAATCAATTTGTCGAGGCGCAGCGCGCGCTGCTGCATGCTGAGACGGATGCGCGCGAAACCCGCGTGCGCTTGGGAGAAATTCAGGAAACCGAGCAGCAAGCCGGCTTAGAGTCTGAAGCGGCGCAGCGTCAACTTGAATGGCAGAAAAATCAATTGGCGCAGTTGGAAATCGAGGCGCAGGATTCTTTTTCCATCCAACAAAAAATTGCAGAGGCGCAATCTGAAGTCGAGAATCATTCCGCCGAGACACAATCGCGGGCGAAGGATGTATCTGCAAAATTGCTCGAACTTGCCGCCGACGAATTGCTGGAACAGGTTTCGTATTGGAGCACGCGGGTTGCGGTTGCCGAACAAAGCGTGACGGGAACGCAGGCGAAGAAAGAGGAGCGCACAAGCGAAATCGCGCGACTCGATTCGCGCCGCGTAGAACTGACTTCGCGCCTGCAGGAAATTGAAAATTCGCTGAATGGCTTGGATCATGAAAAGACGCGCTTGCGCGAAAACGAAAGCGGCTTGCATGTAAAAATCGAAGAAATGCGCGTGCTGATCGAACCTGCCGAAAAAGATTTGGAAATGGCAGAGCAGGAAGAAACCCGCTTGCAGGAATCGGAAGCGAACGCGCAAAGGATATTTGCGAACGCCGAGCGTTCTTACGGTCAGGTGCAGTTGGAGCAGACGCGCAAACAGGAAGCGTTGGAGAACCTGCGCCAGAAGATCACCGATGATTTTGGGTTGGTGATGTTCGATTACGCGGCGGATGTTTCGGGACCTGTGCCGCTGCCTTTAGACGGCATGGTGGAGCAATTGCCCATTGTGACCGAACTCGCGCCTGAAATCGAAGAACAGTTGAATCATCACCGCGCGCAGATCCGCCGCATGGGACCGATCAATCCCGACGCGAAGACCGAATATGATCAGGAAAAAGAACGTTACGAATTTATGAAGACTCAGGTTGAGGATTTGAAGAAAGCCGAAGCGGACTTGAAACAGGTCGTCGCCGAGTTGGATGAAATTACAATCAAAGAATTTTCGCGCACGTTCGACGCCGTGGATAAACAGTTCCGCGAGACTTTTGTGCGTTTGTTTGGCGGCGGCTCCGCGCGGCTGGCGTTGACCGATCCTGAAAACTTGGTGACAACGGGAATTGAGATCGAAGCGCGTTTGCCCGGTCGCCGCGAGCAGGGACTTTGCATGCTTTCTGGCGGCGAGAGAAGCCGGACCGCGATTGCGTTGGTTTTTGCGCTGCTGAAAGTTTCGCCTACGCCCGTTTGCGTAATGGATGAAGTAGACGCGATGTTGGATGAAGCCAACGTGGGGCGCTTCCGCGATTTGTTGATTGACCTGAGCAAGGATACGCAGTTCATCATCATCACGCACAATCGCAATACCGTTCAAGCCGCTGACGTTATCTACGGCGTGACGATGGGGCGCGATTCGGCGAGTCAAATCATCAGCCTGCGGCTCGATCAAGTAACCGATGATATGTTGAAGCGGGGGTAAAAGATAAGGATGAAGGATGAATTATGAAGGATGAAAAAACTCTTCTCATTTCGAGAAGAGTTTTTTTGATTTTGTTACTTAATGCCTATTACGGTTTTACAGTGGGCGTTTCAGTCGCGTTCTTTTGTTCGGCTACGGCGGTTAACTGTTGATTCGCCGCGTCGGTTGCAATGGTGATGAAGTTCGGCTCGCTGGGAACGCGCGTTTTCCACAGGTCGTAAATGGTTACGCTGTAATTTTCTTTGGCGGCTGTGAGCCAATCTGTGAAGGCGGTATCAAGCGCGGCTTGATACTCGTCGGCGTTGAGCGGGCGATTCTGCTTGGCGATCAATTGGATGATGTGGAATCCATATTGGCTTTTGACGGGCGTTGTGGTGAAATCGCCTGGTTTCGTCAAAGCGAACGCGGCGGTTTCAAACTCGGGAACCATCATGCCTTTTCCAAACCAGCCGAGGTCTCCGCCATTTGCTCCCGAGCCAGTATCTGCGGAAAGTTCTTTTGCGAGCGTCGCAAAGTCTTCGCCTTTCTTCACGCGCTCGACGATACTTTTTGCGGTCGCTTCGTCTGAGACGAGAATATGGCGCGCCCAAATCTGTTCGTTGGAGCGGGCGACGTTGGCGGTCACTGCGGCTTTGAGTTTTTCCTGCAGTATCTGCGTCTCGAAGAAGGACGTGTAAATGGTTTTCGAGAATCCAAGTTGCATCAATCTTTCCTGTGAAGATTGGAGTTCTTTCTCAAAACCAGATTTGGTATAGGGCGTGGCTGTCGGCTCTGGCGTAGCGGTGAACGCGGCGGTTGGCGTGAATTTCGGCGCGGGCGTCGCGGTGAACGCGGCTGTCGGTTCAAGCGTAGCGGTCGCTTCGGGCGCTGCCGTTGCGGGAAGCGGCGTGGGAGTGATCGTCACGATTTTGAACGCTTCCGCGGGGATCGCGGGGGTGTTGAATTGAGTCGGCGTCACCGATGGGGTGGGCGTTCCGTTTGGGTAATAATCAAACGAGCCTTCTATCCGCGCTTGAATCTCCGCTTCGCTGGCGGTGATTCCGCGTTTTGCGGCTTCCTGTCGAATAACTTCGTCGTTGACCATTTGATCCAGTACAGATTGTCCCAGCGATTCGGAATTGTCTAACATTCCCTGAATTTGCTGCAATTCGTTGTTTACGTTCATGC
The DNA here is from genome assembly GCA_028689195.1 of Anaerolineales bacterium. Classification (GTDB taxonomy): domain Bacteria; phylum Chloroflexota; class Anaerolineae; order Anaerolineales; family Villigracilaceae; genus Villigracilis. Next base: position 6,165 of record JAQTWR010000154.1, read on the forward strand.
CGAATTGTTCGTACTGTTTGTACAAGTTGAATTGTCCAAGCAGTTGCTGGCGTTGCAGCCGCACGCGGGCTTCGAAATCCCCCGCGAGGATTTTTGTCTCTCCCACTTTCGCGACGGGGCGCTTAAGTTGAAAGTAGTTGATGTCTAAATAGCCGTATGCAAGCAAAAGAATGACCGCCGCAAGAATGCCGATGAAGGCGTATAAAATAAATTGACTTTGCTTGCGTTCGCGTTCGAGTCGCGCCACGTGTTTCTTGTGCATGACAGGCTGTTTGCCTGATTCACTGGGCATGTTTTTTTGCTCCTTAACATAATTCGGGGCATGGAAACGAATTCCCATGCCCCGTAAAATTCTTTCGGCGCTA
>JAQTWR010000155.1 GCA_028689195.1 Anaerolineales bacterium
GAAGGTCTTCGGATTTTTTACCAAGCCGCCCACTTCCACCGTCCACGGCGCGGTTTTGAAATCTTTCGCGAGCGCGGCTACGCCTTGTTTATCCGTTGTGAACTCGTAGTAATTATTGTAGTTGGTAATATCCTCGTAAGTATTGACCGTATCGCCGAGATCGTCGGCGGCGGTGGAAGCGGGAATGGATTTCGCGGCTGGCGCTTCTTCCTGCGCGGCTGGCGCGCACGCGGCGAGCGCCATACTTCCCGCGATGAGTCCTGTGGCTTTGATAAAATCGCGCCGCGAAAGATAAACCTGTTTTGGCGTGATTTCAGAAGAACGAACGGGAACGGATTTATATAAATGAGTCATCATTTCTCCTTGCGTAACGCGACATTCATGTCGCATGGTTTACCATAAGACGACCCCATTTTAAGAAAACTTCCTTATTGGAAGATGATAGATTTTTAAGGCTTTGAAGGTTGCAAATTAACGTTAATAATCGAAACAAAAACCAAAACCCATTCGCCGCGAATTTGGTTTGAAAATCCGCGGGTATTCGTGAAATCTGTGGCTAAAACTTTTGAAACATACTTAAAATAATTCGCCCTCTGTGTAAACTGTAATTTCCCCGCCGCGATATATCGCCGCATTCCCCGCGCCGTAAACTTGCCACGCGCCGCTTACATCGCGGATGATTCCCGTCTCTTCGTCAATGCCGATGAATGTTGCGTTGGGCAAGAACGGCAAAAGTTGATTTGCCCATGACGCTCCAAAATTATTATGATGCGGAATGACGCACGCATTGGGAATTAAATTCAATCCGCGCAAGATTTTCTTTTCGTATGGATCGTAATAATGCTCGCACAGAACCATCGCCCCCGCGCTGCTGCCCGCGATGACCGCGCCTTGTTCATGCGCTTCGAGGGCGGCTTGCCAGCACAAACTATTTGCAAGCGTCTCTGCAAGATAGCGCGGAAACCCGCCGGGCAGATAAATCAAACGCGCGCCGCGAATTAAATCCGCAAGCGAAGAATCATTCGCGCTCGTCGAATCAATTATATTTGCAATGAAAATATTTTTCGCGCCGAGACTTTGAAACCAGCGCGCGCCGTTATTCCCCGCGCGTTGATGATTATTGTCCGCCGCCGCGGCGGTGGGAATGATGCAAATGCGAGAATCAAATCCGCCGGCGAGTTCAATCGCGCGCAAATCTGCGGCGGATATGCGCCCGCCAAATTCCGCGCCGCCTTCAAGGAGCAGGGGTGGGCGCATCGCGGCGTTCCGCTTCCACGCGCATTTCGATTCCGTCGCTGCTGACGGTAATCCATCCGCTGCGGTCTGTGCGTAACAGCGAATATCCTTCGAGCGAATTCAAAACCTCTTGCGAGGGCAAGCCGTCTTTATCGCCTGCGGATACGCTCAACACCACCAGTTTCGGATTCAAATTCATAATCACTTCGGGCGGATTGGACGGCGCGTACCCCGAATCCGCCAATAGAAGCACGTCCACTTTGCCGAGCGCTTTTCCATTTTCGAGCGATGGATAACTTTCCGCGTTTAAGCCGATGGGCAGAAAGGCGCGGAAGTTTTTATATTCGACGAGCAGCGCGCTGCCCCTGCCGCCCGCCGATATGACCTGAATGAACAGGTCTGTTCCCACTGCCAGTTTTTGTCCCGTTTCGGCGCGCATGACGGGGATGTTTTTGCCCGCGAAGAATTTATCCAAAGTTTGCGCGGAATACGAGGCTTGGAAGTTTCCGCTCCAGAGCACGTTATCGGGCGGGTATCTTTCCAGCACGCGCGGCAGGGCGGCGAGGTCGTTTTCATTCGTAGAAGCGACGACGAGCCAGTCCAGTTTTTTGGTGAAGAAGGGCAGCCGCCTGCCGAGCTCGTCCGAAAGTTGGGAAACGCTCGCGCCGCCGTTGATCAATATGTTGCGTCCTTCTGGAGTTTGAATCAAAACTGCGTTTGCCGAGCCAACGTCGAGAAAGGTGACGTGCAATTGCCCGTCGCCTTCGCTGGAGGTTGCGCGCCATAAGGTCATTGTGCAGATAAACAAAACCGCAAATATCAATGCGACTGCGGCGGCGCGGAGCGAAGCGCCTCGGGCGCGAATCCATTCGGTGATGGCTGCCCAATTGAAGGTCACGGCAAAAAGCGCGGCATACGTCGCAAGGACATACCAGATGGAGGAATCTTTCAGAATGACGACCCCGTTCGGGATGCGGTCGAATAATTCCACGACGCGAATCGTGTAAGCCGAGAAGGGCCATGCGATCCACGCGAGCAGTTGACCGAGCGGGAGGATGAACAAACTGACGAGAGCCGCCAGCCCGCCGAGTACCATCACTGCGGGTTGAACAAACAGAATGAATGGGTTGGCGACGAATGAAATAAGGGAGATGCGTTTGAAGTGATATGCCATAATCGGAATGGTTGTAACTTGCGCGGCGAATGTCAGGACGACGTTGTCGTTGACGAAACGCGTGAACGAGCTGACGTCGTGTTTTATCAGTTTGGCGAAAAGATTACTGATGAAATTTGAGAACGGTTCGGCGTAGAGAATCAAGCCGAGCGTGGCGAGGAATGAAAGTTGAAAGCCGACGTCCCAAATCACAAACGGATTGATGAGCGCCATGAGAAACGCGACTGCGGCGAGCGCGTTCATGCCCGCGTTGCGCCTGCCAAGTTGACGCGCAAATAACGAGATGCTTCCCATGAACGCGGCGCGCATGACAGCCGCATCCGCGCCGACGAGGATTGTGTAAAACGCAATGGCAAGGATTGCGAGGAACGCGCCGAGTTTCTCGCCGAAGATTCCTTTGAACATCGAGAAGAAAATTCCCGCGATGATGGCGATGTTGAATCCCGAAATGGCGATGATGTGCGCCGTGCCTGTATTCTTGAACGCGGTTTGCAATTCGGGCGTGAGTCCCGTATCTACGCCGAGCAAAATGCCCGCAAGCAGCGAGGCTTCGGGGTCGTTATAAATGCGATAGATGTTTTCGAGCAATTTGGCTTTGAGTTTGTAAACTTGCGCGAAGAAAAGATTCCCGCCGTTGCCCGGCAGAATCGTCGCCTCTGCAAGGGACATGGTTGAATAAACGCCTTCGCGCGCGAGATAATCGCGATAAGAAAACTCCTCGTTTTCCGGCGGCGTTTTCAATTTTCCGCGCAGGCGGACGCGCTCGCCGTATTCGTAGGTTTGATTCTGCGAAACGCGCGCAAGGATCAGTCCGCGCGCTGGCAGGTCGCCGCTGCCAGTGTCTACGGCTTCCACTTTGAGTTTCAAATTTGCGTAGGTGTCGCGATAGTCGGGCGGCTCGGATAAAGTCCCCGTGACCAGAACGTCGTATTCGCGGTCGTTGTAAAATGCGACGTGAAAGGGGTCGTTCAAATTCGGCTGTTTGTATTGATACCATCCCGCGCCAAAGAAGAAGAAAAATAAGAGAATGAAATACGAAGGCTGGAGGTTGAATAAAAATCTAAAAATCGGGTTGTCGGAAAATTGGGGAAAGAAAATCAGCGCATATAGAAAGAACGCGATAAGCAGAAAGGCAAGTCCGCTGGCCAGCCAGAGATTTGCAGAGAGGGTACACAGGCTGGCGCCGATAATGCCCAGAATAAATAAAATGGAAATCCATACCAACGGCATGGCGGAGATTGTACATTAGTTTCTCGCGGATTTGTATTCGTAATTCTGCGGGGAGTGGCTAAAAGAATGGGCTTTCATTAACCACGAAGCCGCAAAGGCACGGAGCCTCAAAGGATTCTTAGCGACTTGGCGGCTTTGTGCCTTTGTGGTTAGCCCATGCAATTAGACACTCCCATTCCACGAGCAAGTATAATGTCGGGGGCAATTTCAAACCTTATGTCGCTTATCACCGTAAACTCGCTTGCAAAATCTTTTGGCTCAACCGATATTTTTTCGGGTCTGACCTTTTCCATCGAGAAGGGCGCGCGGCTTGGGCTGGTGGGTCCCAATGGCGTAGGAAAAACCACGCTGCTGCGAATCATCGCGGGCGAAGATGAATCTTCGGCGGGGAATGTTTCGCGCGCGCGCGGAATCCGCGCGGGGTATCTATCGCAGGAAGCCGATTTCAAAATGGAAGGCACGCTTTGGGACGCATGTCATTCCGTCTTCGACGACCTCGTCAAGCAGCAGGAAGAACTTCACCGTCTCGAAGAAATCATGGCGACCGATCACGACGTTATCGAGCAGTATGGAAAACTGCAAGAGGATTTTGAGCGGCGCGGCGGATACTCTTACATCACGCGCATCAAACAGGTTTTGACGGGATTGGGATTCGACGCGAATGATTACTCGCTTTCATTGGATCATCTCTCCGGCGGGCAGCGCACCCGCGCTTTTCTCGCGCGCCTGCTGCTCTCCAACCCCGATTTGCTTCTGCTCGACGAGCCGACCAATCACCTTGATATTCGCGCCGTCGAATGGCTCGAAGGTTATTTGAGTCAATGGGAAGGCGCGGCAATCATCGTTTCGCACGACAGGTATTTTCTCGATAAAGCCAGCAATGTCATTTTGGAATTATTGCCCGGCGCGTTCGAGTTGTATCACGGAAATTACACCGCGTATTTGAAGCAGCGCGAAGAGCGCATTAATCGCAGGCAGGAAATTTTCGAGCGCGAAAAAGAAAAACTGCTCAAAGAAGTCGAATACATCCGCAAGAATATTTCGGGGCAAAACACATTGCAGGCAAAGGGAAAATTGAAAAGACTCTCGCGTCTTGTGCAGGCGGTGGAGCAGGTCGGTTTTGAAGCCGCGTTGAATCAAAAATGGAGCGAGACCGCCGAGGAAGTAAATATCACCACATCCTATTTCAGCGCGGAAGAAGCCGAGCGCCGCGTGCGCGGGTTGAGGTCGCCTGTGCGCGTGCTGCCAAATTTGCATTTGCGGCTTGGCTCGGCTCAACGCTCCGGCGATTTGGTGATTCGCACAAAAGATTTGCAAGTGGGCTATCCCGATAAATTCCTGTTCAACGCGCCCGATATTGAATTGCGGCGGCAGGATTGCGCCGCGTTGATTGGTCCCAACGGCGCGGGGAAAACCACCTTCCTTAAGACCATTCTCGGTCAACTCGCGCCGCTCGCGGGCGAAGTGATTCTGGGCGCGAGTCTCAACATTGGATATTTCGCGCAGGCGCACGAAGGCCTTGATTCGAGTCGAACGGTGATGCAGGAAATCGAATCGGTTATGCCGCATTGGCTGCCTGGGCAGATTCGCGATTATTTGGGCAAATATCTATTCGGCGGCGACGACGTTTATAAAAAAGTGGAGATGCTCTCCGGCGGCGAGCGCGGACGGCTTGCGCTTTCAAAACTCGCTTTGCAGGATACAAACTTCCTGTTGTTGGACGAGCCGACCAATCACCTCGATATTCCCTCGCAGGAAGTGCTGGAAGCCGTGTTGGACGATTATCAAGGCACGGTGTTGCTCATCACGCACGACCGCTATTTGGTGGACGCCGTCGCTACGCAAATTTGGGAAATAGACGTGGACGGGTCGCATTTGACCGCGTTCAATGGGACTTATTCGCAGTTGAAGGCGGAAAGGGAAAATAAAGAATATCTGGATTTTATGGCGGCGCAGCAATCCGCAAAATCCGATTCGCGCGTATCGAACGTCGAATCTCGTAAGCCAAAAAACGCAACCACAAAAGACGAAAGAAAAAAAATCGCGCAGTTGCAGCAATTGGAAAATCAGATCGCCGATTTGGAGAAGAAACTCGCCGCGCTTGGCGCGCAGCTCGAAAATCCGCCGTCAGATGTGAACGAGGTGGTAAGGTTGGGCGAAGAATATGAGGCTGTGCAAAAGGGAATGGACGAGAAGTTGGCGGAGTGGGAAAGGCTGCAGGGGTAATTGCGGCTGTCTTATTTGTTTTCTTTTTGGGGAATTTGACAAACCGTCACGGCACGGTGGGGACTTTAAGCAGGACGCCGACTAGATAGCCCGCCATCGCGCTGAGCGTTCCAATAATCATCATTTCCAATCCGCTGCGCATGGGCTTGCCGACGGTGATGCGCGCTTTGTACGCGCCGATGGCAAACAAAACAAACGCGGTGACGACCACCGACATCCACATACTTGTAGCGACGGATAAGAATAAAAACGGCACAACTGGAACGAGCGAACCGATGATCGCGGAAAGCCCGACAATCCATGCGGCGCGGAACGCGGTCTTTCTATCCACTGGCGCGAGCTGGTGTTCTTCCGCCATCATTACCGCCACCCACACGTCTTGATTGGTCGTGATCGTCTCCACGATTCTATCGAGCAGCTCGTCTTTGAATCCCTTTTGTTCGTAAATATCGCGGATTTCTTTTATTTCGAGATGCGGCGTTTCTTTGATATGACGATACTCGCGCTCGCGCTCGCTTTGATACAAGTCCGCTTCTGCGAGGGTGGTTGTGAACGCGACCGCGCCCATGGAAATGGATTCGGCTAACGTAGCCGCCAGCCCCGCCACTCGGATCACGCGCACGTCGTTTGTCGCCGCGGCGATTCCCAGCAC